>JBJSXZ010000051.1:0-4861 GCA_046086645.1 Candidatus Limnocylindrus sp. | reverse complement strand
GCCTTCCTCGAGATGAAGACCGTCTGGCACCCGATCGGCTCGTAGCCGATCGCTCAGTCCAGCGTGAAGTCGTCTGGATCTGCGTATGCGCCCGTCGACTCTTTCTCGAGCTGCATCAGAAGGTCATTGACGAGGCTCGATGCGCCGAATCGGAAGCGGTTTGGCGTGAGCCAGTCTGGCCCGAGCGTCTCATGCACCACGACGAGGTATTGAACCGCCTCTTTCGCGGTGCGGATGCCGCCAGCAGGCTTCATGCCAACGATCTTCCCAGTCTGGTTCCAATGCTCTCGAATAGCCTCAAGCATCACAAGCGTGACTGGAAGCGTTGCGGCCGGCGTCACCTTACCGGTTGAGGTTTTGATGAAGTCGCCACCAGCGGCGATCGCAAGCACGGATGCCCGGCGAACGTCGTCGTAGGTACCAAGTTCACCTGTTTCAAGGATCACCTTTAAGTGGGCTGGACCACACGCATCTTTTACGGCGACGATCTCGTCCCACACCTTGGCGTAATTTCCCGCGAGGAATGCGCCGCGGTCGATAACCATGTCGATCTCGTCTGCGCCAGCAGCGACCGCGTGCTTCGTTTCGGCGATCTTCAGGTCGATCCACGATCGTCCGCTCGGGAAGGCCGTTGCAACTGCGGCAACCTTCACGCCGCTTCCAACTAGGGATTCCTTTGCAACAGCGACGAGATCTGGGTAGCAGCAGAGTGCGGCGACCGAAGGCACGCTCTCGTTACCGGGTGCAGGCCGCATTGCCTTCGTCGCTAGCTGGCGGATCTTGCCGGGTGTGTCTTTTCCTTCGAGGGTGGTGATATCGCACATGCTGATGGCGAGCTTGAGGGCCCACACCTTTGACGCCTTCTTGATCGATCGTGTCTTGAGTGCGGCAACGCGCTCCTCAATCCCAACTGCATCGACCGGCGTTGCGTCGCGCAGCCATGCGCTCAATCCCCGCGAATCCGTAGTAGCCGGTAGTGAGGACGTCATAGGAGGAGTATCCTCTGCCGGCGGCGTTATTGCACGCGCAGATCGCGAAAGGGGGGCGGAGTGGGAACTGAGGTTCTTCACCTACGGCCAGACGATGCCATGCGCCTACTCGTTGAGATGCCGAAGCCCGAACTCCACCTCCACCTTGACGGATCCCTGGATCCGCATTTGGCGGTACAGCTCGCCCGCACGCGAGACGTTGATGCGCCTCGGGATTGGGCAGGCATGCGCGCCGCACTCGTTGCCCCAGAGCGCTGCCGCGATCAGGCCGACCTCCTTCGCGCCTTTGACTTGCCGATCGCTCTCCTTCAAGACGCAGAGGCGCTTGAGCTGGCCGCCTCGTCTCTCGTTGCGGTCAAGGCCGCTGAAGGTGTCGCCTATATGGAGATGCGTTGGGGACCACATCTCCACACCGCAAAGGGCCTATCACAGCGCGACGTCATCGCCGCCGTAGCGCGCGGTGCGGCAGGCGCGGCAGCACGCACCGGCGTGACGGTCCGCCTGATTGTCACGGCACTTCGCTCCCATAGCGCCGAAGTGAATCGCAACCTTGCTGCCGCAGCAGTTGCATCGCGCGACCTTGGCGTAGTCGCTTTCGACCTTGCTGGAGCTGAGGCAGCTTTTCCAGACCCTCTGACGTTCCGTGCCGCTTTTGAGGTTGCGCGTGAGGGCGGCCTCGCGATCACCTTGCATGCAGGGGAGTGGGGCGGCGCTGCACAGGTCCGCCGCGCGCTCGCAGTCGATCCCGCACGCATCGCACATGGCGCAGTCGCCGTTGAAGATTCAGATCTTTGCGCCGAGCTGGCTGCGCGTGGTGTTGTGCTCGATCTCTGCCCAACCAGCAACAACCAGGCGGCAATCGTTGCGAGTTACGGAAACTTCCCACTCGTCGCCCTTCGCACGCGTGGCGTGCGCGTGACCTTGAACACCGACGATTTGGTCGTGAGTGACCTCACCCTTTCCGAAGAGTACCTCCGGGTCCACCGCCGCCTTGGCGTTCCGCTTACAGATCTCTTTGAGATCGCTCGCGAGGGGTACCGTGCCGCCTTTATTGACGAGGCACGACGAGCGAGCCTCCTGGCGAGGTTTGAAGTGTGGGCGGCGGGGAGTGGGATTTCGTAACGCGAGCGGCGCAGTGCTCATAATGCGATACGGTAGGCGCACAACAAGAGGTTGCGAAAGGGAGTGAGGAGATCTCATGAGCGTTGACCCGAAAGTAGGATGGCCAACATTTCAGCACGCACCGCTCGTGGCGCGCAGCGCGCCGCTTGGCACGGTTGCACGGCCGCTTCCACTCATCGTCGATAGTGATCCTGGCCTCGACGACGCACTTGCGATAGCCGCAGCAGTCGCACGACCCGAACTGAATCTCCTCGCCGTGACGAGCGTAGGCGGAAACGCCGACGTCCACCACTGCACAGAGAACGCTCTCCGCCTCTTGCAACTGTACGGGGCTTCCGATGTGCCGGTTGCAGAGGGCGCTGTGGGCCCGCTCTCTGGGCCACTCGAGCGCGCAACCGAAGTGCACGGTGAAGGTGGACTCGGCAAGACGGTGCTCCCACCTGCGCAGCGACGTCCAGATCCAGAAGGTGCAGTAGCACTGATGGCGCGGCTGATTGCCGCCTCGCCTGAGCCCGTTGCAGTTGCTCCTATTGGCCCGCTCACGAATATTGCGCTGCTGATTCGTAGCTATCCGCACCTCGCATCCAAGATCTCGCACCTCTGCCTCATGGGCGGCTCTGTCGGCGAAGGAAACTCATCGGCATCGGCGGAGTTCAACATCTTCGCAGATCCTGTTGCCGCAGAAATCGTCTTCCTTAGCGGGATCTCAATCACGATGATTGGCCTCGACGTGACGCATCACGCATGGGTAGATCGATCCATCTTGCCGCGCCTCGCGGCGCTCCCTGGCAGGTCAGCAAAAGTGGCTGCCGAGCTGTTGACCTACTCATTCGAGCGATCTGCCGGATGGGGTCAAGGCGAGCGGATGGCGATCCATGATCTAGTCGCCGTGCTGCACCTCGCAATTCCCGATCTCGTTGGGGTTGCGCGCTACTACATTGAGGTCGACGCAACAAGCGGTCCAGCACGCGGCCGGACCATTGGTGATGCGTGGAAGCATCGACTCGTTCGTGATGGGCGAGTGCCAAACGCCGATGTCGGGCTCACCATCGATCGCGAGCGCTTTGCCGACCTGCTCGTCGACACATACGCCAGGCTCCCATGAGCGCACCGAAGCCGAATCCGCTTCCGCTCTCGACCCCGTTCCCACCAGCAGTGCGACGGGCTCCAGTGGGGACGCGCGAGAAGCCGCTCCCCCTCATCATCGATTGCGATCCTGGACACGACGATGCGATGGCGATCACCATTGCGGTTGCGCGTCCGGAGATCAACCTTCTCGGCGTCACCACCGTTGCCGGCAACGCCACACTCCCCCGAACGTTTGAGAATGCTCGACGTGTGCTGGCGCTGCTCGGCGTACCCGCTATGCCAATCGCGGCAGGAGCCGATCGTCCGCTCGTGCGTCCTCTCTTCACTGCTGCGTACGTGCATGGAGAATCCGGACTCGAGGGCGCCGAGATGCCAGCGCCAGCTGGTCGCGTCCACGAAGCTGGAGCCGTCGACCTCATGGCAACGCTTGTCGCCGCTTCGCCCGAGCCAGTTGTACTTGCGCCGCTCGGACCGCTCACCAACATCGCTCAGTTCATTACCGCGCATCCGGAGCTTCATTCGAAGATCGCACACATCAGTTGGATGGGGGGCGCGATAGGTGAGGGGAATGTGACAGCAGCCGCAGAGTTCAATGCGTACGTTGATCCAGAGGCGATTCAGATCGTCTTCTCGAGTGGGATCCCCTGCACGATGGTCGGCCTTGATGTGACACACCTTGCGCGCATGGGCGACGCCGAGGTCGCCCGCCTTGAGCAGTTGGGGAATCGCGCGGGCAAGATCTTCGCGGAGCTTCTTCGCTACTTCGCGATCTTCCACCGTGATCGCTATAACTGGAATTTCTGTGCAATCCACGATGCCGTAGCGGTTGCTCATCTTGTCGATCCGGACCTTGTCGCAGTTGTGCACGCAGCGGTGGATGCTGAGCTGGGAGACCTGCAGCGCGGACGCACCGTCGTCGACTGGCTCGAGCCACGCCTCGTTGAGCGCGGCCGAATGGCAAACGCGGATGTTGCGGTGGGGATCGATGCTCGAAGATTTGCCGATCTCTTGATCGACGCGGTCGCTACCTTCGACTAGGGTTCCTGCGCATCCGACAACGTGCCGATCCTCGTGTGGAGGTCGGCAAGGAGTCCGGGAATAACGGCATCAATTTCGCGTGCAGCTCGTTCGTAGGCCTCGGAGGGGAGCCCCCACGGATCGTCGAGATCGCGTCCAACGGCGGAAGGGTCGAAATCGCGGAGAAGCGTGACCTTCCTCTGTACCGCTGCAGCGCCGAGCAGCTGCTCGGCAGCACGGATGTTGGACCGATCTGCGGCAAGGATCAAGTCTTGCGAAGTTGCCAACTCGGGCGTTAGCTGTTGTGCCCGGTGACCCGTAGTGAGCCCGCGCGATTGGAGGATTCGGGCGCTTTCAGCGTGCATCCCCTCGTCCACATGCTCGTCCGACGTGCCAGCACTGGCCACGCACACCCTGCCAGCAAGGAGGGGGTCCGCGTCTACCGCAGCTCGGATAAGGGCGGCGGCGAGCGGCGAGCGGCAGATGTTGCCATGACAGAGGAGGAGGAGTCGTACCATGCGCCAAGGCTAGCCGAGCACGCTTGGCATCGGGGCGGGTGCGGCGCACCCCTATGTTGGGTATCCTGCACAGGTACGGATAAGGCGGGGTAGCTCAGCGGTAGAGCAGGGGATTCATAAGCCCTT
>JBJSXZ010000050.1:0-3395 GCA_046086645.1 Candidatus Limnocylindrus sp. | reverse complement strand
CCCACACGGCAGGAGTGCTGATGAAGAACTTGATCAACAGGTGCGCAGCGGGATACCAACACGCTACCCCAGCGGTGGCGCAGGACTGGAGCGCCGCGTTAGAGACGAGCTCGCTGCAATCGCGCGAACAGGACTTGCCGAGTTCTTCCTTCTCTGTGCCGAGATTGTTCGCACCGCTCGCAGCAACGGAATCGCTGCGCAAGGGCGCGGCAGTGCAGGCGACTCGATCATCGCGTATCTCCTCGGCATCACGCGCGTTGACCCGATTCGCCACAATCTGATCTTTGAGCGCTTTCTCAACGAGGGGCGAGAGTCGTACCCTGATGTGGATGTTGACTTCGCGTCAGATCGGCGCGATGAAGTGATTGATGCGGTGCTCTCGCGCTTCGGCCCGCGGCACGCCGCAATTGTCTGCACCTTCAGCACCTATCGCTCACGTGCCGCGGCGCGTGACGTCGGTCTTGCACTTGGTCTTCCCCAGGAGCTCGTCGACGAGGCCGCACGACGCATCGAGACTGGTGACCCTATAAAGATCGGCGCGGATCTTGCCGCGGACCCACGCTGGAAACGCATGCTCACCCCCACTGCAAAAGAAGGGATCTGGGTGCGGTGGCTCCGCCTCTGTGCAGAGATCGACGGTCTCCCTCGGCACCGCTCCATGCATCCGGGTGGGATCGTCGCCACCGCCGAGCCCCTTGATGAGTTGGCACCGGTTGAACTGTCGGCCGACGGCACCCGTGCCGTGCTCCAGTTTGATAAGCACGATATTGAGGCACTCAAGCTCGTGAAACTCGATCTGTTGGGACTTGGCATCCTCACCGCAATCACCGACGCGCTTGATCTTCTGCGCCACGACCTTGGCGTGCACCCAGACCTTGGTGCCCTCTCAGAAGAGTCGCCCGAAGTCTGGCGCGCGATCTGCGCCGCCGATACGATCGGTGTCTTCCAGATCGAGAGTCGTGCGCAGCAGCAGTCACTGCCGCGCACGCGCCCCATGAAGATGGACGACCTCGTTGCCCAAGTTGCGATTATTCGCCCTGGTCCTATCCAGGGCAACGCCGTGCACCCATACCTGCGCCGCCGTGCTGGCCTTGAGAGAGTGAGCTACCCACATCCGTCGCTCGCTCCGATCCTTGAGGAGACGCTCGGGGTGATCCTTTACCAGGAGCAGGTGCTGCGGATCGCAATCGAGGTGGCCGGATTTACTCCTGGGGCATCGGATGTGTTTCGTCGCGCTATGGGATCGGCCCGCTCTCCCCGCGAGATGGAACTCTTGCGTACCCGTTTCGTTGACGGTGCGATCACCACCGTGGGGATGACAAAGAAGGACGCGAGTGACTTATTTGAGCGAGTCGCCGCCTTCGCCTCGTTCGGCTTCGCAAAATCACATGCCGCCGCTTTTGCTCGCACCGCCTTTGAGAGTGCGTGGCTGCGGCTCCACTATCCCGCCCACTATCTCGCTGGGCTCATCCGCGCACAACCGATGGGGTTCTATCCTGTCGAGGCGCTCATCCATGATGCTCGGCGACATGGTGTTCGCGTGGAGCCAGTCTGCATCAACCGTTCTGAAGCGCGCACAACTACCGAGCTGGTGACGGGTGAGATGCAGGAGATTGCTGCCGATCCGTTCATCGTGGTCCCAACCGATGCTGAGCGTGCGATTGCAGGTTCGCAGCGGGCACGCAGTATTGCTGTTCGTCTCGGTCTTGATCTCGTGCGGGGCGTCGGCGCTACGACTGCACGCTCTATCGCCGCTGAACGAACACGCAACGGCGCATTTCGTGATCTCTCTGATTTCGCGCGAAGAACAAAAACCCCTGCCGCCGCGCTCGAGCGCCTCGTGCGCGCAGGAGCCTGTGACCACTTCGGCATTCCGCGCCGCGAACTCCTCTGGCAAATCGCTGAGGTGGGTGCAGAGATCCCACTGCCTCCCGCTCATCCACCAGCTCACTTGACCCCCGTTGATCGCCTTGAGGCGCTCATCGATGCGCACGGCATCGTTGGCGCAGATCCAGCACTCCAGCCAATCGAGCTCTGGCGAGCCGCGCTGACTCGCAGCGGCACGGTAACCGTTGCATCCCTGCGCAGCCTCCCCCCTGGTACGGTGCGCATCGCTGGCCTCACTCTCAGTCGACAGCAGCCGCCAACGGCACACGGCACCGTCTTCCTCGCACTCGAAGACGAGACAGGGATCGCAAATGTCACGATTCGCGCAAGCGACTGGCCACGCATGCGAAATGCGGTGCGTAGAGCATCACTCCTCCTTGTTGCGGGCCGGCTTGAACGTAATGGTCAGGTAGCGAACGTCGTCGCCACGCGGATCGAACCCCTCACACAAGCGAAGATACGGCGCCACGCCCGGACAAGTTTCCGCTGACGGCTATCATCGGAGAATGTGTGGACGTATCGTGCAGGCAACAAGCCCTGAAGAGATTGCGCGCGAATTCGGTGCGGTGCTTGCCGACGCCAGGATATTTCGCGAGTGGCAGCCTCGCTGGAATATTGCACCTACCTCACGTGCACTGGTCATATTGCCAGGCGGAGCAACAACCAATCTCACACTTACTTCGGCACGCTGGGGACTAGTTCCCCACTGGGCAAAAGATGAATCGCTCGGCAATCGACTCTTTAACGCGCGTGCTGAAACCGTAGAGAGGCTCCCCAGCTTTCGGGATGCATTCAAGGCTGGGCGTGCCATCGTGCCGATCGACGCCTTCTACGAGTGGGAGAACCCAGAGCACCTTGCAGCACTCGGGCACCCACCTCTCCCGAAGTCGCCAAAGCAGCCATGGGCCTTCATCCCCACTACGTCTCGTTTCTTCGCCCTTGCAGGTCTGGCTGCCACTCGACGGCAACCTGACGGCTCGCTACTCGGAACATTCACCCTCATCACGACGGAGGCGAATGCAGCAGTAGGCACGATCCACGACCGCATGCCGGCGATGCTCAATAACCTTGACGAGCAGACCACGTGGCTCGACCCACGCACCCCAACAGAAACTCTGCGCGCCCTTCTTGGGCCCGCTCCAGATGCTCTTATAACCGCACGGCGCGTAGCCCGTGCCGTCTCAAATGCGAGAAATGAAGGGCCCGCTCTGTTGGATGAGGTGAACGTCGCCTAGCCGCGAGACAATTTCGGCGTGCCGAAATCGGTCATCCCGCCCAAGCAGCAGCCACCTAGATCTTCGAATTCACGCGTTTTCAGCGTTACTTTCTGGCCTTAACGACATTTCAATGAGTCGGCTCATGAACAGTGGTGCATAGAAACTGCATCCAGGATTGAAGCGTGAGGCATCATCATGTGCATGTCAAAAGAAAAGATGCACTTCAGCAAGTTGGTAGCGCATACCGGATTCGAACCGGTGGTCTCTGCCTTGAGAGGGCAGTGTCCTAGG
>JBJSXZ010000049.1:0-10506 GCA_046086645.1 Candidatus Limnocylindrus sp. | reverse complement strand
AGACAAGCTCCCCGCCAAACAGTAGCGCTGGGATGAGTGCGACGAGCAGAACTGCAAGCGTCAAGAAGCGAAGGGGATCAAATACATACGAATACGGATCAGACGGCGCAACCGTAAAAGACTGCATCACAAAGTTCAGCGCACTGCTGAGTAGCACGAGTGGTAGGAGTCCGAGCATGAAGCCGGCTATCGATACGCTGAGTGTGTTCGCAGCCTCACGTGCTTGGGCAATTGCGCGGCGCGTGCCGAGAAGTACCATGAGGCTCAGCAGAACGGTCAGACCAAGATTCCGAAGCACTGCTGGCGCGCTCACTGTCGCGCTTGCAGTAACCCACGGCCCTCCCGCCAGAATGAATGAGAGAGCGAGCCAGCCCGTGAGCAGGGCGGCCACGCCAGCTAGCGAAACGAGCAACGTTTGCACACCTAACGCTTGGGGAAGGTGTCGTGCTGGCAGGAGCGCAAGTCGCGCCAACACTGCAATCGGTGCGCCGAGCACGAGGATCGTAAGGGCGTTGCGCGATCCTTCGCTCAGGGCGAGGCTCTCAATACCAAGCTGAGCGGGGATGTTGGCAGTGAACCAGGCAACGAGAGAGAGCAGCACGCCCCCGTTGATAAGGATCGACGCGATAGCATTCAGTGGGCCACTCGGTGTTTCTCGCTGGTTACTGGTCATGACCACCCCTCCCTCGCATCCAGTATGCACGAGGCGCTAGGCTGCACTCATGCAACGCCAGTCGCTCCGCCTCGCCCACGCCGCACTCGTCGCAGCCGAGTGGCTGCGCGGCATCGGCCTCGTTGCCGCAGGCGGCCTCTCCTATGGCCTCCTCGGGGGCACGATGCCGCCTCCAGGCGGCTACGACTATCTCGTCGGTGTGACCTCATTCGCCACGAGCCTCGTCGGCGCAATCGACCTCACCTTGGTCGCAGGGCTCGCTGCGCGTGGTGCCATGCGAGCCCAAGTTGTGGCGAGCCTCAGCTTCTCGCTCGTGCTTATAGCCTCGGGGAATCCTCTCGTTCCGCAGATCGCCATGATCGCCTTCGCTACCCTCGTTGCCGTGCTCCTGCGCCGAAAAACCCCACACACGGGGGGGAACGAGTAGACTCCCCCGCATGGTTGGACCTGTCTACTTAACGGAAGAGGGGAAGGCAGCGCTCGAGGCCGAGTTGCACGACCTAATCCACACACAACGCCCTGCCGTGATTGCACGCATCAAGGCGGCAAAGGAGCTGGGCGATCTTCGGGAGAACGCCGACTACGAGATTGCGCGCAACGAGCAGTCCTTCATCGAGGGGAAGGTTCTTGAGATCGAGGAGAAGCTGCGCAACCACGAGATCATCGAGTCGCGTGCCGGCAGCGACCACGTCGAGCTCGGCTCAACCGTCGAGGTGACTGGCGACCGAAAGACGCGCTCTTACATGATCGTGGGCTCCACGGAGGCCGACCCGAGTGGGGAGCCGCCAAAGATCTCGAACGAGAGTCCGCTCGGTAAGGAGCTCCTCAAGAAGCGCGTTGGCGACAAGTTGACCGTCACCCTCCCGAACGGGAGTTCGGTCACCTATACCGTAAAGAAGATCTCCTAGCTCTCACGAAGTGCGTCGGGGTTCGCCGACCAGACCGCCCCGCTCGCAAAATGCTCCGACTTCCAAATCGGCACATCGCGCTTGAGCGCATCGATCACCGCGGCGCTTACGGCATACGCGTGTTCGCGATGGGGGGCGGTGACGACAAGGAGGAGGCTCGGCGCACCGATTGGGACCATCCCGATGGCGTGGACGAGCGCAATGCCGCCAACCGCTCCGGCCGCAGCACGTAACTGCGCGTCACATATCTCTTCGAGCGCCACCTGCGCAAGTTCGGCAGCCGCTTCGTACTCAAGTGCGGTAACGCGTTCACCGGCGTGCCGACGTGCCGCATCCTCTTCACCTGGCGCTGGCGTTCCAGGAGACTCGCGCGTGATCCCCGTGAAGGTCACGACAGCGCCGTTGCGACTGCTCGCGATCAACGCGGCAAGATCGCCAGCGAGTGCCGCAGGGAGTGGCGCCGGAACGATCGCAACGAGCCGCTGCACTGGGGCGCCGCCGATCTCTCGTGTGACGCGGTGCGCCGACCAGTCGCTCGATCCACCACTGGCGGGCGGGAGGAGGGCGACCTCATCACCTTCATGGAGGGGCAGCGCCGCAAGGTTCGCCGCTCGTGGAACGATCACACCTGCAACGGCGACGCGAATATGCGGCTGCAACGGAGCCTGATCTGGGCGCGTCACGAAGTACGCGGCAATGAGATCAGCCACACTCGCAGGATCGGCAAGCTCCACCTGGACGTGCGTACTCCCTTCGCGTGCGCGAAGGACTGCATAGAGACGAACCGTTACCTTCATGCGCTAGACAAGAATCCCTGCTCCGAAGAAGAGTCCTGCCGCCAAGATCGTTCCAGTTGCGACGGCACCGAGATCGATGTAGAGGAGTCCGGTTGCCGACTCCATCGAGCGGACGCGCGCGGTTCGCCAGCCACCATAGGTGAGGGCGGCGGGAAAGGTGAGTCCGATCACGAGGCGCAAGATGGCGAAGAAGTCCCAGCCAGATCCGAATCCGCCGAGACCGACAAGATGCCAAGCGAAGAAGAGCACGATCTGCAGTGCAACCCCGATGCCGAGTGCGCGGCTTATGAGCAAGAGTGGAGCCTCTGGAAGTTTCGGCGTCACGAGGTACCAATGTGCAAGCACCATCGCGGCGAACGCACCGCCGGTAACCGCGGCGAGGAGGAGGAGTTGCAACGCGAGTGCAATGGCGATGCCGACGCTTGGCGCCCATCCGACTGAGGCGACGAGGAGTGCCGCAATGCCCGTGCCAACGGTGACGACTCCAATAAACCGACCATCCGAGCCACGCGCGATACGGAGCATCCAGAGCGTTGCGAGCGAGGCAACGCATACAAGGAGGAGGCGACGCAAGGCGTCAAGGTCGGCGCCAGCCGCCTGAATCGGGGAACCGGCGGCGGGGCTGGGAAGCGCGCCATCCGCGAGCCAGGCGAGGAAGGCCCAGCCCCCCGCAGCGAAGACGGTGAAGCCTCGGTAGCCCCTCGTCGGCGTCGACCGGTAGGTGAGGAGCAGGACTGCGGCATGCGAGCCCACGGCCAGGGCGCTCACCACCACCCAGTTGATATAGGAGAGCGAGAGAAAGATCGCATCGGCAGACATGCATCGAGCCTACCACCCGCGCCCTCCCCCTCTATCCTCTGCAGATGCGCCAGTCCGACAACCCCCGCCCCCTCGCCTACCGCACCGGCCCGTATATGCGCGCGCGTCTTGTTGAGCGTGGTGCGCTCGACGCAAAGATCGCAGAGGCCGACACCGTTGAACTCGATCGCGCTGGCGCGCTCACACTCCTTGTTGGCCTTGGTGAAATCGCGCAACAGATCACTGCCGTTGAATTGATCGCAGGCGGGATCGTCACGCGAGCACTCATCGACATGATCTCGCGCTATGAGTCGAACCCACAACGTGCAGAGCGACTGCTCGTCGAGACGATCCGCGTCAACCCGGCAGGTCTCCCCCTGATCGCGCTCCTTGATCCGGAACAGCTTGTCGCACCAGAGACAGCGGCGACGCTCAACAGAGGCGAGCGGCTCACCGAGGCCGGGATTGCAACTACGAAGGGTGGCTATAGCCTCGCCGAGTTCCTGCAGCTCCCAGGCCGCCGCGCACCAGGTTCACTCATTGCACAGGTGCATTGGATCATTGCGCGGTGGGGTGGACTCATACCGAGCGTTATCGCTGCAGCTGCAACCGCAGGAGTGAACCAGATCGACGAAGGATCGGCGACAATAGGGCGAGGCACACGACGTGGAGATCAGAAGGGAGGCGAGATGAGCGACCACGGTAATCTCCCCCACCGCACTGCCAGCATCGTGAATGAGGAGGAGGCTGCGCCACCAGAGGCCGTCCGCGCGATTGCCGCGCTCCTTGGCCGTGCTGCCGCGCCGCAGCCGATTGAAAAGGCGACCGGCGAAGCAACGCGCGAGCGAGTGTCGCGTGTGGTCAAGCCCGCTTCATCTGCCGAGGCAGAATTGTCTGCGCACGAAGCCGTTGCCCCCGTCGCACTCGCGACGATCGAAGGCGATCGCGAGATCCCGATCGACGGACTTGATTCGCGCGTCCACGAACGAGCCGCAGCGGAGATCCGCCGGAGTGAGAAGCGCCTCCAGCGCGCGCACCGCGCCGTGCATGAGGCGCTCGAACGACTCTCGACAACGCCGGCCGACGAACTCGGGGGCTAGCGCTCCCTACTGCGAATCGGCAAGGACAAGAAGGCGGAGCTCGGTCATCTCTTCTACCGCCCAACGAACTCCCTCACGGCCGAGACCCGACTCTTTCACGCCGCCATACGGCATGTTGTCAATTCGGTACGTAGGGACATCATTGACGATCACGCCGCCAACTTCGAGCTCATCAAAGGCGCGACGAACGTGGGCTAGATCATTGGAGAAGAGACCGCACTGAAGGCCATAGCGGCTCGCGTTCACTGCGGTGAGTGCCTCGTTGAAGTCGCTGAACCGTTCGAGGAGCACGACGGGGGCGAAGGCCTCTTCGCTGCAGATTCGTGCGGCTCGCGGGACGTCGGCCAAGATCGTTGGAGCGAAGAGGCGTGGTGACTTCGGATCGAGCGCCGCACCGCCTGCAAGGAGACGCGCGCCACCTGCAACCGCCTCGGCGATCCACTCGCTTGTTCGTGCCGCCGCACCATCGTCGATGAGCGGACCAACATCGGTTGCTACGTCGGCAGGATCGCCGACCTTGAGTGCCGCGGCGCCAGCGACGAGTCGTCGCTCAAATTCATCGGCGATCGATGCGTGGACGAAGATCCGCTGCACGCTGATGCAAACCTGCCCGGCATAGGCGAACGATCCAACGAGGGTGCGCTTCACGGCCCAATCAAGTTGCGCCGAGTTGTCGATGATGCATGCGGCATTTCCGCCGAGCTCGAGGAGCACGCGCTTTGTTCCGGCCCGTGCCTTCATCTTCCAGCCGATTGCAGGTGAGCCAGTAAAGGAGAGGAGGCGGAAGCGCTCATCGTCGATCAGTCGATCCGCCTCGGCTCGCGCTGTTGGAATGACACTCAGTGCACCGTTCGGGAGCCCAGCCTCAACCATGATCTCGGCGACCTTCAACATGATGAGTGGGTCCGCACTCGGTGGCTTCAGCACAATGCTGCAGCCGGCCGCAATCGCCGGCGCGACCTTGTGTGCGGCAAGGTTCAACGGGAAGTTGAACGGACTGATGCCGAGCACCGGACCGATCGGAAAGCGACGCGTTATCCCGAGGCGATCTTTGCCAGCTGCGTTGAGATCGAGTGGGATAGTCTCGCCAAACATGCGTTCTGCCTCTTCTCCCGCAAGGCGAAAGGTGAGCGCGCCACGATCGATCTCGGCGAGCGCATCGCGCAGCGGCTTCCCTGCTTCAGCCGAGAGGAGTGCGGCAAGTTCCTCGCGTCGGGCCGTGATCGCTGTAGCAGTCGTGCGGAGGATTGCACTGCGCTCCCATGCGCCGAGTGCGCGCATCGCGGCAAATCCAGCAATGCTTCCGGCCGCGGCGCGCTCGACCTGGTCAGGGCTCGCGAGATAGGTTGTTCTGACAACACGCCCATCGAACGGCGAGCGCACCTCGTGGAGCGTTGGCGACGTCTCCCAACTACCAGCGATCAGGATCTTCTGCGGCTCCATACGCAGCGAGTCTAGCCCGCCCACTCGGGGCTAGGCGCCGAGGAGCTGTGCGACGATCAGGTCGGCCGCCTCACGGGTACCGACCAGCTTCAATTCCGAGGCACCGGCGGCCACGGGCGAATCGCCTGCTGGGAGGAGGTCTGCTGTGCGCGCTCCGCCGCGAATCACCGCGGCGACGGCCTGCTCAATCGCGGCCGCCACCTCGGGGAGTCCGAGCGACTCGCGGGCGAGCATGGCGCCAGAGAGGATCGTGCCGATCGGGTTCGCGCTGTTCGTGCCAGCAATGTCGGGGGCTGAGCCGTGGATCGGCTCGTAGAGGCCGAAGAGTCCGTGCGCGGTGCGTCGGCTCCCGAGCGATGCCGAGGGGAGGAGTCCCAGCGAGCCTGCTAGCACGGCCGCCTCATCAGAAAGGATGTCGCCGAAAAGATTCTCCGTCAGGATCACGTCGAAAAGGCTCGGTTGTGTCACGAGAAGCATCGCAGTCGAGTCGACCAGGCGATGCTCAAGGCGCACGTCTGGGTACTCCTGCCCGACCTCGCTCACCACGGTGCGCCAAAGGCGACTCGTTGCCAACACATTCGCCTTATCGACTGACGTGACCAGGCGACGACGCGCGCGCGCACTCTCGAAGGCGACATGCGCAATGCGGCGAATCTCATCTTCGTGATACGGCAACGTATCGATCGCGTGTCGACCAGATTCGTCTGCCGACTCGCCGGATGGTGTGCCGAAGTAGAGGCCGCCCGTGAGCTCGCGAACTATGAGCATATCGACGCCGTGCAACCGCTCTGGCTTCAGTGGTGAGTGTGCAATAAGTTCCGGAAGGATCGAGACCGGGCGGAGATTTGCAAAGAGCTCGTATCGCGTGCGAAGGGTGAGGAGTGCCTGCTCTGGTCGCACCGCCGCTGCGGGATCGCTCCACTTCGGCCCACCAACTGCACCAAGGAGCAACGCATCGGCCGTGTCGGCGATAGCGAGATCTTCTTCGCGAATCGCTACGCCGTAGGTGTCAATCGCACAGCCGCCAACGGCGATCTCGCGCCAGTTGAGCGAGAGATGCTGCAGGGCCATGGCGGCATCAAGGACACGCCGTGTCGCAGCAACGACCTCGGGGCCAACGCCGTCCCCCGGGATCGCGACGATTCGTGGCTCATCCCCCGCCTGTCGCAGTCGAGCCAACTCTGGCGCAGCCGCGGCACGGCTCACTGCATCGCCTCGCGCGACCCCTTCGTTGGCGCACTCGCCGCCCCTGCCTCGAGTGCGGCGAGCTTGTTTATCGCTGTCACATAGGCAACGATCGACGCGTCAATGATGTTTGTCGAGAGCCCCTGCCCCGTAACGATCGGCGAGTTCGGCACCGGGCGCCCCGCCTCGTCGAGGTCGCTCGAACGGCGGCACTTTGTCGTGACCTGTCCCTGTGCATCCTCGCCCTCCGATACGGCACGAATCTCGTACTCGCCAAGCACGGGGCGCCACCCGAGCACCGGGTCGACGGCGGCGTCAATCGCCTCATAGAGCGCATCGACTGGCCCGTTTCCTGTCGATTCTGCGCTGGCGTGTGCACCATTGACGCGCAGCTCGACACGCCCCGATGATCCGCCTCTGTGCGAACTCGCCACGCTCCAGTCGACTAGTTCGACCGTTGCAACGCTGCCCGTTGCTGCACGCTTATCGATGAGGGCGAGGAGATCAGCGTCGGTGAGCTCTTTCTTGATGTCGGCAAGAGCGATCGCCTCGCGATAGAGCGCGTCAAGCGCCTCGCCCGTGAGGTCGTGACCGAGCGCGGCGAACTTCGCCTGCAGGCCGCGACGGCCAGAGAGTTTGCCGATGGTGAGACTTGAACCGTGCAGGCCAACGGATTGCGGGGTCATGATCTCGTATGTGAGTGGATTCTTGAGCACACCATCTTGGTGAATCCCCGACTCGTGTGCAAAGGCATTTGCGCCAACGATCGCCTTATTCGGCTGGACCGAAAATCCAGTGAGATACGAGACAAGTCTGCTCGCAGCAGTGAGCTGCTCGGTCTGCACCTGGATTTCGTGCGATACAAATTCTCCTGGCCGTGTGCGCAGTGACATCACCACCTCCTCGAGTGAGGCATTGCCGGCGCGCTCGCCAAGTCCGTTGATCGTGACCTCAACCTGCCGCGCGCCCGCCTGCACCGCTGCAAGCGTGTTTGCCGTTGCCAGACCAAGATCGTTATGGCAGTGCACGCTGATCGTTGCATCGCGACCGACGTGATCGACCACACGCTTCGTTAAGGCGGCATATTCTGACGGAATCGCGTAGCCGACCGTGTCCGGAATGTTCACCGTTGATGCACCAGCGCCAACTACGGCCTCGTACACCTGGAGCAGGTACTCATGGTCGGTGCGGCTCGCGTCCTCGGCCGAGAATTCAACCTCGGCATCGCGGCCGAGTTTCTCTCGCGCGTAGCGCACCCACTTCACCGCCTCAGCCAGTGCCGCTTCGCGCGTCGTGCGCAACTTATGGGTGAGGTGAATGTCTGACGTCGCGATGAAGAGATGCAGGTGCGGGCGATCCGAGACCTTGATCGCCTCGATGGCCCGTTGCGGATCTCCCTCCTTGCAGCGCGCTAGTGCCGCGATGCCGATCCCCTTTGTCGCGAGGGCGATCTGGCGCACCGCCTCGAAGTCACCCTCGGAGGCGGCTGGAAAGCCGGCCTCGATCACATCAACCTTGAGCTTGGCGAGTTGTCGGGCGACCTCGAGCTTCTCGGCAACGGTGAGACCGGCTCCTGGCGCCTGCTCACCATCGCGCAGCGTCGTATCGAAGATACGCACTGCGCCAGCGATGACGCCTGGTCCAGGAGCACCGTTCATGTAGCGCTGCCCTTCTCGGCTGCACCTTGTGCACCGTCCATGTCGACCTCAACCGGATTCAAGAAGGCCATCTGATGGCGCAGCGCCTTGCCAACCTTCTCGATGGGGTGAACCGAGTTTGCAGCACGCAAGCGCTTGTACTCTGGCCGACCCGCCTCGTCCTCGGCGATCCAACGCTTGGCAAAGGTGCCGTCTTGGATCTCGGTGAGCACCTCTTTCATCCGTGCCTTCACCGACGCATCGATGATTCGTGGGCCCGACGTGTAATCGCCCCACTCCGCAGTGTCAGATACAGAGAAGCGCATGTAGTCGAGCCCGCCGCGATACATGAGATCGACAATAAGCTTCAGCTCATGCATCGTCTCGAAGTAGGCGAGCTCAGGGTCGTAGCCCGCCTCAACGAGCGTCTCCCAGGCACTCTTGACGAGTTGCGACGTGCCGCCGCAGAGCACCGCCTGCTCACCAAAGAGGTCGCTCTCCGTCTCATCTTTGAAGGTTGTCTCCATGATCCCTGCACGAGTGCAGCCCAAACCATTCGCGTAGGCCATCGTGCGTGCCCGCGCGGTGCCGGTTGAATCTTGGGCAATGGCAAAGAGCGCTGGCACGCCACCGCCAGAAACGTAGACGGAGCGCACGAGGTGACCCGGTCCCTTTGGCGCGACCATGCCGACATCGATGCCGACGGCTGGTTTGATCCGACCGAAATGGATATTGAACCCGTGGGCAAACAAGAGGAGCGTGCCGGGCGAAAGGTTGGGGGCGATCTCACTCTCATAGAGCGCTTTCTGTGCCGTATCGGGCGCTGCAATCATCACGACGTTTGCGCGCTTGACTGCCTCAGTGGGGTTCAGCACCTCGAACCCGTCGGCCGCAGCCACAGCGCGACTCTTCGATCCTTCTTTGAGTCCCACGAGGACGTTCAGGCCGGACTCGTGCAGGTTGCGCGCATGGGCATGCCCCTGGCTCCCGTACCCGATCACCGCAACCACCTGCCCTGTGAGTGCTCCGAGTGGCGCCTCGGCGCTGTAATACATCTTCACGCTCATCGCTTCACCTGCTCCTCGATTGACCCGCTGCCGCGGGACATCACTACTGAGCCGGTTCGCACCAGCTCCTTGATTCCGAACCCCCGGAGGAGTTCGACCATCCGGTCCACCTCGGCCGGCTCTCCAACCACCTCAATAATCGCACTCTCTTCGGTGAGGTCTACCACGCGACCGCGATGCATCTCGGCGATGCTGACCACCTCTGCGCGCGTGCGAACACTGGCACGCACCTTCACGAGCGCGAGCTCATGCTCGACGATCGACTCGCTCGTCAGGTCTTGCACCTTCAAGACGTCAATGAGTTTGTAGAGCTGCTTCGTTGCCTGCTCCACCTGCACCTCGTCGCCGATGATCGCAATGGTCATGCGCGATGCGTCGGGCCGCTCCGTCACAGAGACGGCGAGCGACTCAATATTGAAACTTCGCGCACGCATGAGGCTCGCAACGCGATTCAAGACGCCTGGCTTGTTGTTGACGATCGCCACGATCAGGTGACGGCGCGCCTCGCCCGTGCCAAGGACCGTTCGAGCCTCGGTTGGTGCGCCACTCATGCGCTCGCTCCTTCCGCTGTATCTGGCCGCGGTCTGGTCGCACCCTCTGTCACATCTTCGCCATCGTCACCCCACTTGTCGATGAGGTCGGAGAGTCCCTTCCCAGCCGGCATCATGGGAAAGACGTTCTGCTTCTCGGCAATCTCAAACCAGATGAGTGCCGGACCATCAACGGCAAGCGCAGCGGCAACGGCGGCATCCACGTCGTCTGGCGTGCCCACCCTCCATGCAGGAAGCCCGTAGGCCTCGCAGAGCTTCACATAATCGGGGCCAGCCAGTTGCTCCGAGTGGTAGTTCCCACCGTAGACAATCTCTTGCCACTGCCGAATCATGCCGAGCTTCTTGTT
>JBJSXZ010000048.1:0-1683 GCA_046086645.1 Candidatus Limnocylindrus sp. | reverse complement strand
GCGCTGTAGGCCAGGTTGTCGTCCGTGCGGACGTCCCACACGTTGCGGATCGAGTCGCCGCCGTCGCCGTTGGTCACGGCCACCATGTACGACCACTCGCTGTTGCAGCCCAGCGTGCCGTGCACCATGAAGCCGTGGTCGCGGTTGCGGTCCGTGTAGCCCGGCATCTGCTGGCCCGTGAAGGCCGACGCGGCCGAGATGTCCACGAACTGCTGGAGCTCGGGCGCCGTCATCAGCTGGCGCGTGTTCGGCGTCAGGATCTGGCCCATGCGGAAGTTGAACGCCGCGCACGACTGCCACTCGATCCACGCCTCGCGCGTGTTCTCGAAGTTGCGCGACTGGCCGTCCAGGCCGCCGAGAGCGTCACCCGCCCCGCCCGTGAAGGGCAGGCCGCCCTCGAATACATCGCTGCCGTAGTGGCCGAAGTCCAGCTCCACGTACCAGGCCATGTTGCACGGCGCGGTGCCCGACAGCTTGACCAGCGCGCGCGGCAGCGAGAAGCCCGACAGGTCGCGGCCCGGGCTGGGCTCGAAGTCGGCGTCGTAGTCGTAGGCCTCGAAGCGGGCCTGCAGCGTGACGTTCAGCTTCAGGCTGAAGTCGCCGCCGCGGATCCAGAAGCCCTGGTCGTAGCCGGCGCTGCCGGGGCCACCGACCAGCGAGGCGTCGGGCGTGCCGGCCAGGTAGCCGTCCACCGCCGACTGGATGTCACGCGAGTCGGCCTGCGCGGGCACGGCGAACGCCGCGCCGGCGACCAGCGCCGCCGCAAGGAAGGAGAAACGAGCCATGGGGTTGCCTCCGGGGAAAGGGCCGCCTGCCAGCGGCATGTGCCACAGCCTAGGGCGGGGCACTTCGCGGGGCCACCCCTGCCGGGATGCCCCCACCCCGCCTGGCGCGGCCCCCAAAGAGCAGGACCCCGGCGACCTTTCGGTGGCCGGGGCCCCGAGGGGATCAAGACGGGTGGCGTAGGCCTAGAGGGCCAGCTGCCACTGGAAGCGGACCAGCATGTCCTCAGCCTCCACGTCGACGGGTGCGCGCAGGCCCGAGTACGCATCGGCGTAGAGATAGTAAAGGGTCACGCCCGCGTCCTCCTGCGACAGCAAGGTCACGTCGAGGCTGATCTTGTTGGCATGGCCGTTGAGGTAGTAGTTCACCACCGCGGCCGTCTCGACGAGAGAGCCCTCGGAACCCAGCTCGGGCTCGTAGCTCACGGAGCTGTAGCGCGCAGCGAGTTCCCACGCCGTGCCCGGGAACAGGTAGCCTGCCTGCAGCAACAGCGTCTTCGAGTCCACATCCAGCCCACCCGTCGTGGACACGTCCTCGAAGCGTGCGCTGGTGTACGCGGCCGTGACCGAGAGCCCGCCGTAGCCCAGCGCGAGGTCCACGCCCCACACCAGGCCGTCGTAGAGCGTGCGATGGGGACCGTCCAGGCGATTGTCGTAGGCGTGGGCCCACGCACCGGCCTCGCCGTACCACTCGCACGTGCTCTGGCGCAGCGCACTCTCCTCGTAGAAGGTGGGCTTCAGGAACGCCCAGTTCAGTCGGGCGCTGTAGGCCAGGTTGTCGTCCGTGCGGACGTCCCACACGTTGCGGATCGAGTCGCCGCCGTCGCCGTTGGTCACGGCCACCATGTACGACCACTCGCTGTTGCAGCCCAGCGTGCCGTGCACCATGAAGCCGTGGTCG
>JBJSXZ010000047.1:0-4443 GCA_046086645.1 Candidatus Limnocylindrus sp. | reverse complement strand
GTTCGGGGGCGAGTGGCGAAACGGTAGACGCGCCAGCCTTAGGAGCTGGTGTCGGTAACGACGTGTGAGTTCGAGTCTCACCTCGCCCACCAACCTCATTCTTCTCCCTCCGCTATCGTGGGCACCCATGGAAGTCATCAGCACTCCTGAAGGGAAGAGCAGCGTTCGCCTTGAGATCGTCATGCCTGCAGACACAGTCGCGGCGGCGATCGGCACGGCCGTCCGTGCCGTGGCACAGCGCAGTAAGATCCCTGGCTTTCGGCCGGGGAAGGCACCGCGCGCGGTGGTCGAGCGCTTTGCTGGGATCGAGAGCATCCTCGACGAGGCGACTGAGATACTCGTTGAGCGTGGCTATCGCGATGCCGTTCTACAGAAAGAGATCGTCCCACTGACAAGCCCGACACTTGAAGCCAAGGCAGCTGTCGAGGGGGAGCCGTATCGATTCGTCGCAATCGTCCCAGTGCCGCCAGAGGTTCAGCTTGGCGATTATCGCAACTTCAAATTCACGCCAGCGTTTGAGGAGCCAGATGCGGCGAAGGTCGAGGCGGTGGTCGAGGATCTCCGCGACAGCTACGCAACCCTCACGGCTGTCGCCGATCGCAGTGCCGAGCTTGGCGACTACGCGATCATTGGATTCACCGGCTATCGCGCAGATGATGGGAGCCCAATTGACGGCGCTGCTTCGAATCGCATGCCGATAGTTCTCGGATCGGAGCGGCTCATTCCTGGATTTGAGGCACAGCTCGTCGGCGCTCGCGTTGGCGACGCCGTGACGGTTAGTGTCGCCTTTCCCGATGACTACCAGGAATTGTCGCTGCGTGGCGTCGCTGCGCGGTTTGAAGTATCGATCACCGATCTGCGCGCCCGGGTGAAGCCACCACTCGACGATGCGTTTGCGAAACAGGTCGCCAACGTGGAGAGCGTAGATGAACTTCGTGCAGAGATTCTTACACGCCTCAAGTCGAGCGCGGTCGAGCGCGGGCGACATGAGTTTGCCGATAAGATTGTCGAATACGCAATGGCGAATGCCAGCGTTGAGATTCCCGACCCACTCATAGAAGAAGAGGTCGACGGGCTCGTCGATGAGCTCGCGCGCAGCATTGCACGGCAGGGTCTCACCTTTGAGCAATACCTCCAGGCGGCTGGCAAGGCGCCTGAGGAGATCCGCGCAGAGATGCGCGAGCGCGGCGAGAAGCGCGCACGCACGCTCCTTGTCCTCTCCGCCGTCGCCGGCGCGGAGTCCGTTGAGGTGCCCGAGGCCCTCGTAGACGAAGAGGTGGCTCGTGCCATGCCGCAAGTGAAGGGGCAGCGAAAGATGGAGGCGTACCTCGCCTCCGAGCGTGGACGGCGCGCAATTCGCGCCTCCCTTCGTCGCTCCCTGGTCGTCGAGCGGCTGGTTGACGAGTGGTTTGACGCGCATCCAGAGAGTTGGCCTGCGTGGGGGCCAGAGCGCCCCGCACCAGCCGTCGCCGCAGCAACACCAAAGACGGGGTCCGCCCAGTAGACTCCCTACCCAAGGTGGTGCGCCAGTATCGGCGCTGCAAGGAGGTAGCGATGCTTGTTCCGATGGTGATCGAATCTTCAAGCAAGGGGGAGCGCGCCTACGACATCTGGTCACGCCTGCTTAAAGAGCGGATCATTTTCCTCGGTACCCCCGTTGAAGACGATATGGCGAACCTCATCATTGCCCAACTCCTCTTCCTCGACTCCGAGGATCCCGAGAAGCCGATCTCGCTCTATATCAACTGCCCGGGCGGCGTCGTCACGGCTGGACTCGCCATCTACGACACGATGCAATATGTTCGCGCCCCAGTGCACACGATCTGCACCGGGATTGCGATGTCGATGGGTGCTGTCCTCCTTGCTGCGGGCGCGGCGGGAAAGCGCTTCGCCCTCCCGCACAGCCGCATCATGATCCACCAGGGTTCCGGGGGATTCCGCGGAAATACGCCCGATGTGTTCATTCAGGTGAAAGAGATGGAGCAATTGGTGAAGACAACGCAAGAGCTCCTCGCTGCGCATACTGGCCAGACGATCGACAAGATCATGAAAGATACCGACCGTGATCTCTTCCTCTCTCCCGAGGAGGCGGTGGAGTACGGGATCATTGACGAGGTCTACAAGCTCCCTGCAATCGTTCCGCCAGCGAAGAGGTAAGAGCGTGGCGACGGGTGGCGACCGACCGAAGGGTCCACGAGCGAGCAGCGCGGGGAATGGTTCCTATCGCTGCTCCTTCTGTCGCAAGGGTCAGGAGCAGGTCCGTAAGCTCATTGCCGGCCAGGGCGTCTACATTTGCGATGAGTGCGTTGCCCTCTGCGCAGAGATTGCCATTGACCCTTCGCCGAGCGCACAGGCACGCGACGCCGAGCGTCGTCGCCCAGCGCCAACCCCACGCCAGATCCACGCCGCGCTGAACGAACATGTGGTGAGTCAGGAGCGCGCGAAGCGCTCACTCGCCGTTGCCGTGCACAACCACTACCAGCGGATTGCCGCGCCAACGACTGGGGATAGCGTTGAGATTGCGAAGTCGAACATCTTGCTTGTCGGCCCGACCGGTTCGGGGAAGACGCTGCTCGCTCAGACGCTCGCGCGCTATCTCGATGTCCCATTCTGTATCGCTGACGCAACGAGTCTGACCGAAGCCGGCTATGTCGGTGAAGACGTTGAAAACATCCTCTTGCGCCTGATCCAGGCAGCAGACGGCGACATTGAGCGGGCACAGCGCGGCATCATCTATATCGATGAGATCGACAAGATTACGCGCAAGGCCGACAACCCCTCCATCACCCGCGATGTCTCAGGTGAGGGCGTGCAGCAGGCACTCCTGAAGATCATTGAGGGGACGGTGGCGAATGTTCCACCACAGGGCGGACGGAAGCATCCCCACCAGGAGTACCTGCAGATCGATACGACCAACATCCTGTTCATCTGCGGTGGGGCTTTTGAAGGATTGGAGAAGATCGTGGCCGCTCGCGTCGGTCGACGCGGAATCGGCTTCGGCGCAGACTCGCCCGCAACGATTGATGCGCGAGCGCGCATCCTGGAGCACCTGATGCCCGACGATCTGCTCCGCTATGGCCTCATCCCAGAATTCATCGGTCGCCTTCCGATGATCGTCGCCCTCGACCAGCTCACCGTAGACGATCTCGTGCAAATCCTCATTGCGCCGAAGAACGCGATCGTTAAGCAGTACCAAGCGCTCTTCCACCTGCATGGTGTCGACCTGCAGTTCACGCCGGGTGCGCTTACCGCAACCGCCGAGACGGCACTCACACGCAAGACTGGTGCACGCGCCCTCCGTTCCGTCGTTGAGGAGGCACTCCTGGATACGATGTACGACCTTCCAGATCGACGAGAGGTGCGCCTCTGCACCGTGACCGAGGAGACGATCCGTGATGGCGTCCCGCCACTCCTTCTGACGGCAGCCAGCGAGGATCAGGTAGCGGGAAAGGCGCCGACACGTCGCGCATCGCGGGCGGCTCGCCCCGCGCCCCGCGCTTCGGCGTGAATAACGCGAAGGAGCTCGGTCCCTCCTATACGCCGAGCGCGATTGAGCCGCGCGTCGCCGAGCGTTGGGCCGCATCAAACTACAATGATCCCGACGCACGCCAGCGCGCTAGCGGAGATTTGCCGCCATTCACGATCATCATGCCGCCACCCAATGTGACGGGGGGCCTGCATGTAGGACACGCGCTCTTCGTCACCCTGGAGGATCTGCTCGTACGTCGTGCGCGGATGCAGGGTCGAGCAGCGCTCTGGCTCCCCGGCGTTGATCACGCCTCGATCGCCGCACAGTTCGTCCTCGACAAGGTGATCGCCGCGGAGGGGGAGAGTCGCGCAAGCCTTGGTCGTGAACGCTATCTCGAACGCATGCACACCTTCATGGATGAGACGCGTGGCGTCATCCTCGGGCAGTTCCGCAGGCTCGGTGCCTCCGCCGACTGGGGGCGCACGCGTTTCACGATGGACGAGTTGTCGAGCCGCGCTGTGCGCACGGCGTTTGCAACGCTCTACGAGCGCGGGCTCGCATACCGCACCGAGGCGCTGGTGAACTGGTGCCCCGGCTGCAAGACGAGCGTCTCCGATCTTGAGTCGGTTGCTGCCGAAGAGCAGGGAAGCATCTGGGAGATCCGCTACCCACTCGAAGGTGGCGCGAGTGATTCTGGCGTGGTTGTGGCAACGACTCGGCCAGAGACGCTACTTGGCGACACCGGCGTTGCTGTGCATCCGGCCGACCCGCGCTACGCGTCACTGGTGGGGAGGCGCGTCATCGTGCCGTTTGTTGAGCGGGCGGTACCGATCGTTGCCGACGAATTCGTCGATCAGGCGTTCGGTACTGGTGCAGTGAAACTCACTCCTGCGCACGATCCGAACGATCGTGAGGCAGGCCTGCGCCACCATCTCCCTGCGCCAACGATTCTCGATGAATCTGCACGCATCGTG
>JBJSXZ010000046.1:0-1511 GCA_046086645.1 Candidatus Limnocylindrus sp. | reverse complement strand
ATCAACGTGATGTACGAGTTCCTCAATGTCGGCGGAAAGAAGATGTCGACATCGAAGGGGCGCGGCGCCGCCGCCCATGCCGTTGCCGCCTCGATCCCCGGTAATGTGCTCCGCTTCCTCTTCTTGCGCCCACGCCCGAATCAGGCCATCGATTTTGATCCTGCGGGCACCGATGCGATCCCGCGCCTTCACGATGAGTTCGATCGCATCAGCGCCGCAACGGCTGGCGCGACGGTACGTGGGGAGCTTCCCGCCGATCATGACCGGCTCCACTTCTATAGCCAGGTTGACGATGGCAGCGCCGAAGCGGCGAAGGTCACGGCTGCCGCCTGGCGCCCCGCCTTCGGCCAGCTTGCCCTGCTCTTGCAACTCCCCGGAGTTGATGCGACCGCTCGCGCTGCCGCCGAGAAGGGGAAGCCACTCACCGCTCCCGAGCAGGCGGAACTTACCGAGCGCGTTGATGCAGTTACGCACTGGCTCGCCGACTACGCCCCCGATGAGGCAAAGATCGCCGTTCGGGACGAGCTCCCCGTTGGTCCCGTTGCCCAACTGAGCGCCGAGGAGCGCGCCTGGCTGATGAACCTCGCCGAACGCGTCGATGCGACCCGTGCATCGGGCACGCCACTGGAAACGGGTGAGGCCTGGCAGGGGCTGATCTTCAGCGCCGCAAAAGAGGGAGGCTTACAGCCGGTTCGCGCCTTCACGTCGCTCTACGCCGCCTTTCTCGGACGAACGAATGGTCCGCGCGCAGGCTGGCTCCTTGCAGCACTCGCGCCGTCCTTTATTACGGAGCGCTTGAGATCTGCAGCGGCGGTAGCAGGAGCGGTCGTATGAGCGTCGGCACCCAGCGCCTGCGCGATGACGCCGACCGGCTGCGCGCTGGGGCGATCGCCAAGCGCGAGGACCCAACGCTCGTCGATGTCGCCCTGGCGGCCGACGCGAGCCGGCGCGAACTCTCGGCCAAGGTCGACCTGCTCCGCAGTGAGCGAAAGACGATCTCCGCCGAGGTCGGCGCACTCCTCGCCGCTGGCGGCACGAAGGATGACGCGAAGGTCATGGCGGGAAAGGCTTCCTCACAGAAGATTGCCGACGAACTCGTCCGACTCGAGACCGAACTCGCCGCCGCCGAAGCCGCGCTCGAAGATGCGCTCCTCCGCATTCCGAATCCTCCAGACGAAGACATCCCCGTCGGCGGTGCAGAAGCGAATCGCCCGATCCGCACGTGGGCCCCTGCTGGTCACCCCGCGATTCCCGAGGGTGGCGACCCCGCCACGCCTCCGACACCCGAGCATGACGTCGTCGCCGAGCGCCTCGGCATCTTCGACCTTGAGCGCGGCGCGAAGGTTGCCGGCGCCGCCTTCCCCGCCTACCGCGCCGATGGCGCAGCGCTCATCCGCGCACTGATCAATCTCTTCCTCGATACCCATGTGCGCGAGAACGGCTTCACCGAGATCTGGCCGCCAGTCCTTATCAATGAGGCGTCGGCACGTGGCACGGGGCAGATTCCCGAC
>JBJSXZ010000045.1:0-15785 GCA_046086645.1 Candidatus Limnocylindrus sp. | reverse complement strand
CGCCCCTCTACCGCACCGCGCCGGTCGGCCTCCTCGACCAGCCCGACTTCCTGAACGCGGCACTCGCGCTCACTGTCGAGCTGCCAGACGACCCGGCTGCAGCGGCGCTCGAGGTGCTCGTGCGCTGCAAGGCGCTTGAGCGCCACTTCGGGCGCGTTGCGTCGGTGCGCAACGGTCCTCGCCGCCTCGACTTAGACATCATCGCTCTCGACGATCTTGCTGTTATTCAGCCGCGCCCACGTGGAGTTGACCTTGACGAAAGCGGTGATGAGAATGCCATGGCGCGGCCGCTTGTTGTGCCACACCCAGCAGCACACGAGCGCCTCTTTGTCTTGGCCCCACTCGCCGACATTGCGCCGGGGCTCCACGCACCAGGGTGGCGCGGGAGTGCCGCGCAGCTTCGTGACGCGCGCCTCGCCGTTGAGGGTGAGGCTGCGGCGATTCGTATTGGCGAATGGGATTTCGCTGCGGCACGCTGGGTGTAACCCCTGCATCGCTGCGTTGAGCAGTACGGCGCGTGATTGTTCTGGTATCGATCAATAAGTAGTGGCATACTCGCTCTGCATCTTGGCGTGTGCCGCATCGGCGCACGGGATGAACGAAACGACAAGGAGATCGTTGATGGCACAGTGGCCGTGGGAATACCTGTTCGTTGCGCTCAACAGCGACCTTCCGACGTTCTACACCCCGTTCTGGATGGTCAACCTTCTCCTCTTTGTTGCAACGATCGTAGTTTATGCCGTTGCGACCCGCGGCCATCGCGGGCGCGGCGCGTTGGCCGACGAATGGGAGTACCTCTTGTGGATTGGCGTTGGAGTGTTCGGATTGAATCTGGTTTATGCCGCATTCCAGTGGTACGGACTCTTCCCGATGTTGACCTCGCTTGTCGGACTCTACTTTTTGCGTGATACCGTCACGAAGAGATTCCCGCCCCTCCTCGCCGCAGAGGCCGAACATGATGAGCGGCTCCGAGCGCGTCGCCAGGAGAAGGACGGGGTTGAGGCGACCATTAAGCGCGCGAAGCGCCGATCTTCGCGTTAAGCACTCACAGTCGCCACTCTCGCTGCTGTGCGAGTCCAGCGCTTTGGTCCGGGGTATCGGCGTCCCGAGCGAGCTGGCGATTCTCACGGTGTTTCGAGTGCACTCTTGCACGCGGCGAGTGGCGTTCGCGTAAATGAGATCGCACTGGCTGATCGCGCGGCATTTGGTCCACTCCGTAACTCATCTGACGCGCTGCTTGTTGTCATCGAGGGTGGTGGCTGGATCGCAGTTGCCGATGAGCGACAGCGTGTTGCAGCAGGTGAATCGATTGAGATACCGGCTGGCGCGGAACGCCTGCTTGTAACCGACGGCGTACCGCTACGCGCGATCTTTATTGAGTTTTCGTTCGCGCCACAACTTCGACAGGCCGATGCTCCCAACGGCAGCCAGGATAAGGAGTAGCGCGGCAATTGCCGTCCCGACACCAACGAGCGGTGTTTCCGCAGGCTGCTCAAGCGTCACGCCAAACTGGAACGACCAAGTCCACGTCGGAAGCAGCCCTTGGTACCAGTTGTGCAAGCCGGTTGGCAGTGGGAGTGCCGACCAATTGGGGTACCAGACGAGCGCAACGATGCCAATTGCGGCAAGCACTGAGCGGAACAGTTTGCGCGGCTCCCGAAGCCCGAGGATCGTCCACGCGCCCATCGTTGCTGGAACAAGAGTGATGGCGCCAACGATAGGCCCAGGGGTTGCGAAGCCGAACGAGAGGCAGACCTGACTCTCTGGATAGACACGCTCAACGCCAGCAACACCGCAAACCAATCCTGCGGCGATCCAGAGGATTGGCGCGGCGACAAGGAGTGCGGCGGATGCGCGGCGTACCAGCGTTGCAGCGCGCTCGTTTCCCGCGCGGAGGTCTGCGAGGAGGAGTGCGAGTCCAATGAGGGCGATCTGCCCCGCCGGATAGTAGTGGTACTCGAATGCTGCGCGATCAATGCGCGACCACGGCAACCACATCGCAAGGAAGAGCACGAGCACGCTTGCAAGGCCCCAACTCTTTCGATGCCACGCTTCACGCCCAACCCAGACCGCACCAGCGACACTGAGCCAGCGTGAGATGACATTGCCGCCGTCGTAGATTGCCGCGGTCCATGAGCTCCCGCTCCCCGTGTAGGTGTCTTGGTAGAACCAGACAGGTTTCAGGTCGAACGGCCACGCCCACCAGGGTGAACTTGCTGCGTGCGCGACCCGGAGCGTGTCGTGGTAGCGATACATCGATGCGGTGAGGTCGATCAGTGTTTGCCCCTGGTTTCCAGGCGGCCAGTTTTCCGTGATCCGGTTGCCAAGGGCAATCCAGGGCATATAGCTCAGCACGTAGACTCCAAGCGGAATGGCGAGAAGCGTAGCGATGATCAGCACGGTTCTGTCTGGCAGCAGTGCAGCAAAACGATGCGATGCGATGTCGCTGGTGGTCAGCCCTCCTGCGCGCCAGATGCTTGCTGCGGTCACGCTAGCGATAAGTGCTGCGACGATCGCGAATGGCACATTGGGAAGCCGCGTTGCGTCGGCGCCGACGGCAAGTGCTGGCGGGAGAAGGAGCGCCATCAGCACGATGATGCCGACGAGAGCCGCGACACGACCGACCGGTGTGCGCGCAAGCCAGATAAGTCCAAGCCCTGCGATGCCATAGAGGGCGACCCACTTGCTTGCGAGTGCGGCGCCGAGCAACACGCCCGTTAGGGCAAGGCCCCCCGCTGCGCGTGTACCTTCGCCGAGCCGCCCTTGAATCGTCGCGATGAATGTCGCCATCGCCGCAAACAAGAAGACGAGCAGGTAGACGTCGTTCATGCCGATCCTGCTCTGCACAAAGCCAGCCCCGTCGAGCAGCGCAAGCAGGCCAACGATCACCGCGACATCGCGACGGTTGGTCAGTAGCCGCGCCAACAGCACGAGGAGTGCTGCAGCAATCGTGCCAGCGAGAACCCCCGGCCAACGCCAGCCGGCAGGGAGATCGCCCACATTGACTTGTGTGGTCGTTCCATCCCCGCGCACGACAATCATCTCCCCAGCCCCGCCATCTGGCAGATCGCTTGAGGCGTCGACGATTGCTCCACCAGCGCCTCGTGCGGGGGCCTCGCCGCCAATCACCACATCAGCAAAGCGCGAGTTGCCGTTCGGTTCAACACTCCAGACGCTCAGTGGTCCAGAGTTCGGACCTGGGGCAACGACATGGATCATATGCGTCGCTTCGTTCGCCACAATGGCGCTCGCGCCGGAGATCTGCACGCGCGCGATCTCTCTTGCTGCACCACCCTTGTTTAGTTGTAGCGCGAGCACCTCATTCGGGGTGGCAACGTAGAGGCGCGCAGCATCAAACCAGTCGACTGCAACCAGCGCACCTGCGCCACCGTCCATTGACGTGCTGTCAGGCTGATTGAATGAGCCTGGATCACAGATGGTAAGTCCGTCGGTTCCCGTCACCACCACCCGATCCGAGCCGTTCGCGTCGACGATCGCAACGTTGCTTGCACCAACAATCGCGGCGCGCTCGGAGATCTGTCCGTCGACAATGTGGATGAGTTCGCTTGCCGTGAGGATGACGAAGCTTTCGTCGCTTAACGCAGCGATGCCGCGAACGTTATCCAGGCCGAGGCTCCATTGTTGGAGCGACGAAGCACCTTCGTGGAACACTTCGCCTGTTGCGGTGGTTCCCCATAGATCCCCGTTCCTTGCGACGCTGAGCGCGATGACGCGCGCTTGATCGATGGTGCTGGTTGCGATGTGTGATCGAGCGGTGATGACATCAATATGGGTGCTCGTTGCAACCCAGATAGTTCCGTCGCCAGATTCACCTGTGTTGCGCGTGGCTACTGCGAGCACCGGTTGGCCGTAGTTGGTCTGAGCGTCTACGCGCGGTGCGCCAAGTGTGTCGAGGCCAATCGCAATCGCATACTTTGCAAGGTGCGGATGTGTGTACTCATAAATGGCGTGTGGCTCCCCATATCGCCAATCCTGCAAGAACTCTGCCGCAGTCCGGACGTGATACACCTCGTCAAAGTGAAAGCGTGGCGGATCACCAATCCGCCAGCCGCGTAGTAGAAGTGCAGCGACGGCGATTGCGACGAAAAGGCTCATGTCTTTTCGGGTGATCTTTACGTTTGGTGTTGGGCGCTGGTCGTCTGATTCAGATGGCTTCGGCGGCCGTTCTATGCCCGCTTTCGGTGGAACTGTTGTGGCGTGCTGTGGATCGTGCTGGAGCCCAGCCTCGCGGTAGAGTGCTCGCCCCGCGAGGAGCAGGAGGCCGAGTGACCCTAGAGCAGCGATTGCGATGGTGTGCGGGCTATGTGACAGTGTTGTGAGGGGGCCAAGGTCGGGGATCCCCTTGTTTTGAAAGTAGTCGGTGGTGAGAACGCCCCAAGCGTTTGCCGTGAAAAGAATTGAGATTCCCGTGGCGATCGGCCTCCATGTTGACCGCACGGTCGCAAGGATCAGCGTGAGGGGTACGGCAGGGAAGAGGTAGCGCTCATGCACGCGCGTCGGTAAGACAAAGAAGGCGATAGCGACAAACGCCAGGGCTGACACCGTGATGATGCGCTCGTCGCTCTTCGCTCGGTTGAGTGCTACGGCTATTGCCGCAACCAGGAGTGTCGTGCCAACGATCACCCCTGGGATGCCGAATGGAAGGATGGCGGCGGTGTCGGAGGCCCACCCTGTCCCTGCAACGACGCTCTTCCCGCCGACATCGATGAGCGCCCACGGGTTCCATGCGTTAACCGAGAGATAGGGGTAGCCGGCAGCAGCGGCGATCACCTTTATCAGCACATCGATGAGCGTGATGCCAAACGGTAAGGCGACGAGCGCAACAACCGCAGCTCCAGCAAGGCCCGTGACGACCGGGAGCCATACGTCTCTTGTTGCACGAGCTCGCGTGAACGAAAGAAGGGCAACGAAGGGGATCAGGATTCCGAACTGTGGCTTCATAACCGCCGCGAGCGCAGCGAGGATGCCGCTGCGGATGGTCTTGCCGCGGATGAGCTCTGTTGCCGAAAACAAGGTGACTGCAGTCCCGACCGAGTCGACCTGCCCCCAAATCGTTGAGTCGAGTAAGAGCGCGGGAGAGAACGCAAGGAGAAGTGCGAGGGCAAGTTGCGCGCGAGCGGTTGCGCCAAGCTCTCGCGCAAGACGTAGCCCTGCAACAACGATGAGGAGGTCGGCGATGATTGCGGGAAGTTTGATCAGTAGTCCTGAGTCGCCGCCACTTACCAGCGAGGAGAGTGCGCCGAGTGGCCAGAGGATTGCGAGGTAGCCGGGCAGGTAGTCAAGGAAGTAGCCGCGGCCGTAAGTACCCCAGGGTCCGTGCGCTACAAGGTCGGCCGTCCAATACCGAAATGCGCTGAGGTCGGTGTCGAATCCTCCGTCTTGAGGCATGAGTCCGTATGCGATGATAATTCGCAGCAGCGCAGCGAGCGTAACGATCGTCGCAAGGTGCACAAACGGAAGGTGTTCACGGCCCGCGGTCTCACGTCGAATGTTCATCTGTGGAGTGTAGCGGTGGGGGTAAGGGTGGCGAGTAGGCTTCACGAGTTATCGATCTTTTTCCCTTGCTATAACGAGGCGGCAAATCTCCCCGCCTTGGTTCACGAAGCGCTATCTGCTGCGCCCTCGCTCGCTGACCGATTTGAGCTCATCATTATTGATGACGGCTCGCACGATGAGACCGCAACCATTGCACGGGGTCTTGCCGCTGCGCACCCGGGAGTAGTTCGTTTCGTTCAGCACGCGAAAAACCTCGGCTATGGTGCGGCGTTGCGTTCAGGATTTTCAACGTCACGCTTCGGTTGGATCGCGTTCACCGATGGAGATTGTCAGTTTCGCATTGCCGACCTCGAACGACTTGTCGAAATTGCCGACCGCGCTTCGCCATCGGTTGCTGTCGGGTTCAGGATTCGTCGGGCAGACCCCCTGCTCCGACTTGCCTATGCTGCCGTGTATCGGTTCGCGAATCGCGTCTGGTTTGGGCTAAACCTTCGAGATGTTGACTGTGCGATGAAGTTATTTCGATCTCGCGCCCTGCAAGGAGTGCGCATCGCCTCGGACGGTGCGTTCTTCTCTGCCGAGCTCATGATCAAGCTGCGCCGTCGCGGTGTGCTCGTGCGCGAGGTTGGTGTCCCGCATTATCCGCGTACGAAGGGCATGCCGAGCGGCGCCCGACTATCGGTCATCAGTCGAGCGGTGCGGGACTTCTGGCGACTTCGGCTCAGCTTGTGGCGCAATGAGACGGCTGCGCTTGCCTCTGGTCGCCTGCTCCGCGAGGACTAGGCTTCGGGCGCCGACGGATCTTCCCCGTCTAGTGAATTCACAAAGTCGCGGAAGAGTGAGAGTCGCTCTTCTTCGGCTGCTTCAGGAACGATCCCTTCGCGCGCGAGAAGGTCGATTGAGATAAAGATCGGCGCGTTCGCTCGCAAGGCGAGTGCGACTGCGTCGCTTGGTCGCGCATCAAGTTCTCGCTCGACACCCTCTGGCCCCATGATGACGAGGCGGGCACGGAAAGTTTCCTCAACAAGTTCAACGATGCGCACCTCACGAAGTACTGCGCCGAGTGCGCTGATCACCTGTGTTGCCACGTCGTGGGTGAGCGGTCGCCCTGGACGAACCCCTTGCAGCTGGTAGGAGATTGCGCTCCCCTCGTTTGGGCCGATGGGGATAGGGAGGTAGCGCTCCTCCTCTGCGTCACGAAGGAGGAGCACGTGGGTGCCCGAGAGCATTTGGATTCGTACACCTTCGACAACGGCACGACGTTGGTTCATGGCTACGGCACCTCGATGATTGGCCTTGGGGTTGCTGTTGGCGATGGGCTTGCTCCTGGTGTTGGGTTTATTTTGGCGCCAAGTACCGCCGAGCGGATGCGTGTCGCCTCGGCCCAAATAAATGTGGGCGTTCCACCATCGTTTGCGGGAACGACATAGCCACCGATAATGTTGTCTACGGGTCCAGCATCATCTGTCAGAACGTATTGTCCGAGCATTATCCCGTCGGCACCCTTGCTGTAAGCGATTACGCGGTGTGCTGCGGCATCCCAGGCGTAGAGGACTCCCGTTTGTGGATCGCCGACCGATGCGAGCAGTGTGATGTGAGGGGTAGGGCGCACCAGGCTGTCGCCAATAACTTCTGGTGTCCAGTCGTCGATGGTGCCTGCGGCATACCGCGTGATCACCCCGTCCTGCGCAAGGTAGAGGTAGCCGTCAATCGCCATGTCGTCCACATCGGAAAGGTTCATCACCGTGACAAAGAATCCTGTTGGTGCTGCTGGATAGCCGGTCCCATCGGGCGCGGGCTCGTAACGCAGAATTTGTTTTGCTGATGGATCAACAACATAGAGTCGGTAGAGTCCCGTTTCGAAATCTACCGCGTAGCCCGTGATAGTTCGAATGTCTGCGCCCCACGTTTCGGCGTCGCGCACACGTAGCTTTACAAGTGTCCCTTGACCCTCTTTGTTCGCTGGTCGCCAGCGCCAGAGATTCGCAGACGCGTCGAAGATTAAGATGTCGGGCCCCGCTGCAGTAATGATCAAAGGTTTTCCGGTACGCGCCCCGTAAAGATCAAACCCCGGTTGGTAGATCATTTTTGCGCGACCGTCTGTTGGGTTCACGCGATAGACGGCACCTGTGTTGCCGTCGAGGATATACGGGAGTCCGTCTGGACCGCGCACAATTGATGTGATGTTGATGGCCGCACCGCCTTTTGCCTTTGTGAAGTCGAACAAATCAATTGGGTTTGTTGTTGTAACAAGAAAGAGTGCGTCGAGTGTTGCCTCTGCGCGTGCTCGCTGGTTGGCAATTTTTACTAGGTCTACCCCGCCCGCCTCAGCGATCACAAGTTGTGCGCTTGCGTCGAGGAGGAGTTCTTTGACGCGTGCAGGGTCGTTTTCCAAGAGTTGTGTCTCCGGGTTCAGCGCTTCGTCGATCTCTTGTATGGCACGCTCCATGGCGATATGGCCGCGCGCCGCCGCGTCGAGCTCTGGATTTACACCGCTGGTGTACAGGGCTGCTCCTCCGCCGATCGCCGCCACAAAGATGGCTGCCAGTCCAGCGCGAGCAGCGCGCTGCCTTCCGCGCCGTGCAAGTTCAGTTGCGGTTGGGGCGGGCCGGGCGATTCGCGCCTTCAGTGTTGCTTCACGCGGCGCTGGCGCGAGCCACGGGTATCGTCGCTCAAGAGCGGCAATCACCCGCGCGACTAGACGTCGTGCTGGCGAGGGCGACGCTGCCGCTCGCTCAGCCCACGATCGCTCGACTGTTGGAATCGCGCTGCGTTCTCGCTGAGCACGCGCCTTCGCTTCGGCGCGCGCTGATTCACGACTTGCTCGCGTTGCTTCCTCGAGACGCTCGTCTCTCGTTGGCGGCGCGGTAGCTCCGCCGCGTACTGGAGCGTCGCCTCGAGCAACGGCGTGGCGTCGTTCGAACACTGCCCGAGCGGCAGTGTCGATCGGCACATACGGCGTTGTTCCGCGTGCGGGTCGGTCTGGATCGCCCTGTGGCTTCGGTGGTGCGCTTGCGGTGATTCGCTTGGCGCGCTCGTCGTTTCCTTCTTCCCACCGCGCTCGTGCGAGCGCAGTGGTGGCGGCAACCGGGTCGACGGGTAGCGAGAAGAGCGTGTCGCGATCGTGTGCGCGTGCGCCGCGTAGCTCCACGTGCGGCAACGCGAGTGCGAGGAGGAGAGCGGGTTGATCAAACTCCGCCACGTTGGCGCCCGCCTCTTCCTCGCCCCTTGATGCACGGAGGAGTCTTTTGGCTTCGGCGACGGTGTCCGCGAGCGCAACCTTGTCACCTACGGCGAGCGGTATCTGCACGCTGTTGACGCCTTGACGCGCAACGGCACTATTTTTTGCGTTCGGCGCCTCGTCTGGCAGGCGTACGATCGACTGCTTTTCTTTTTGGTTAAGTTTTGCGGCAATGCCGATCTCCCCGAGTCGTGCGCTCCACACCGTTCCGTGCGCGATGCCGATCATTCCTGCACGAACGCCGGGCCCGAGTTGTTCTTGCACACGCCTGAGTGCACGCCGTGCCGTTTCTACTGCGCTGGCTGAGGCATCGTGGTCGACCTCATCAAGAGCTGCGGTTGCTATCTGTCGCAACTCTTTCTCTTCAACGCCTGGGCGAATGAGAAGGATTGCGCGGGTGCCGAGGAGGCGTTCGTCAGTTGTGGTTGTTGCAGCGCGCACGAGGAGCACGCTCCCGTCGCCCAACGTAGCCTGTGGGGTCACGCCGAGAATGTGTGCGCGTGGCGCGGCGGACGGTTGGCTCATAGGATGAGGATACGCTGCAGCGCCTCCCCTTACAGGTCGTTGCCTTTCGGCGGAACGACCCGCACGTGAAGCCCGTGGGTGCGCTCCCCCTCGGGGAGGTCGGAAAATGCCGTTGTGATCTCTCTCCCGCGCAGGTGAAGCTCTTGGGCGGCGGCGCTTGTTTCTACATCGATGATCATTTCGCCTCGCTCGATAGAGACGAGGGCGCAGTGTCCGGCCAGGCTGGGGGCGAGGGTTGCAAGAAGTGCGTTGAATGCGGTGGAGCGCCGTGCGAGACGAAGCTCACCTTCGAGCCCGAGTGCGCGTGCAGCCTCGGGGAGAAGTTGTCCTACCCGCTCAGGTTTCGTTGTGCGCTGGCGTCGTTCGCTCATCGCTTCGCCTCACTCCCCTCGTCTGTGTTGATGATCTCAATTGCCGTCGCCGACGCAACCAGGTTTGGTGCTAGGTCGTCGGGCGACGTTGCGGTGATAAGCGTCTGTGGAAGATCTTTAAGGCGCTCGACGAGTCGATCGCGACGGCCTGGATCGAGCTCGGAGAACGCGTCATCGAGAAGGAGTATGGGCGGACGCCCCGCACGATCTGTCAACAGCGCGATCTCCGCAAAGAGGAGCGCGAGGAGGAGGCTGCGTTGCTGCCCGCGCGACGCCCGTGGCGCCAGGTTGTTTCCGCCAACGAAAAATGTTGCGTCATCACGGTGCGGCCCAACAAGCGTGTGCCCTTGATAGCCTTCGATCTCTGCCGTGTCTGCGAATGCTTGTGTGAGCGCCATCGCAATCTTTTCGCGCGGCGCCGATGGGTCGTAGTTCTCTCGCGATGTGTAGCGCATTGAGATCGTCCCTTCGCTTGGCGCAACCTCGCGGTGCGCCTCTGCGAGCGGTGCGTCGAGCGCCATCAGTAGCGCGAGGCGTCCTTCGATAATGTCTGCGCCGGTTGCAACAAGCATCTCGGTCCACGGGCGCATCTCGAGCGCGAGTGAACGGCGCGTCGCGCCATCTCCTTCAAGTGCATTTTTCAGAAGACGGTTGCGTTGCCTGAGCGCGCGCTCGTACCGAGTGAGGGACTGTTCGTACCCTGGATGCCACTGTGTTGCGACGCGGTCGATAAGGGCGCGCCGAACCGCCGGCGCCCCAACAACAAGGCCCGTCTCTTCGGGAACAAACACCGCGACCTTGATCCGCTCCATGAGGGCGGCGGGTCGTCGCGGTGTGCCGTTGAGGAGGGTTTGCGTTCGGCCATGTGGGGGGATCTCAACGGCGAGTATGGATTGCGCAAGTGGATCGGCCGCCTCTTCGTCGCCCACCGTTACGACGAGTCGCGCTGCATCGGCGCCCCGCGCCACAACCTCACGGAGTGCTGATGCGCGGTGAGAGCGCCCAGTCGCCGCAATGATGCATGCCTCAAGGAGGGTGGTTTTTCCGGCGCCGTTCACCCCCCAGAGCAGCTGTGGTCCGCTTCCGAGTGTGACGGTGCCGTGCGTCCAACTGCGGATGTTATGGAGTTGAATCTGGTGGATCACCGCCGGCGGTCCCGGTGTTGCGGTGCGCTCAGGAGGGGGTGCGCACCGGCATGACGACGTGGAGGTAGTCACGCCCATCAAGCGGGCGTAGCAGCCCTGGTGCCACCGGGCCTGTTAGCTCAAGGGAGAACTGTGGTGCATCAACGCGAGAGAGAACGTCGATCAGGTACTTCGCGTTAAACGCGATGGTTGTCCCTTCGCCCTCAACCTTGGCGTCGACGTGTGCCGTGTGATCGCCGAGATCCGCGGCGGCGGTGATGTCGATCACACCCTCTGGCTTGATTGCGAACCGAACGATGTGTGCGGCCGCATCTGCGACCACCTGTGCCACGCGCACTGCGGCAAGGAGGTCGCTCCGTTCGATGACTGCTTTTGTTGTGTGGCTTGTCGGAATGACCTGTTGAAAGTTTGGGAACTGTCCCTCGATGACGCGGCTGACAAGGAAGGTATCTCCGAGCTTGAACTGCAGTTGGTTTTTCGACGGCGTGAGCGTGATCTCAACGAGCTCGTCTATATCGGAGAGGAGGCGGAGCAGCTCAGCATATGTGCGGGCAGGCACAACGACGTTCGTCTCCGCGGCCGCCTCCGCGAGCGATGCGCCCGCGACGGCGATCCGATAGTTGTCTGCTGCGGCAAACGTTGCCTTTTCGCCGGTGAATCGCGTAAGAACTCCGGTGAGAATCGGGCGTGCTTCGTCGCCCGCTGCAGCGAACACCGTGCTGTCGAGTGCGGCACGCAGGGCCTTCTGTGTGATTCGCGCTGTTGGGCGCTCTCCTGCTGCACCAATGGTGGGGTACTCATCTGCGGGTGTTGCACGGAGATGCGATTTGTTTGTTCCACACTTGAGGAACACGCGGCCGTCGGCGAGGAGCTCGAGGTCGATCTTCTCGTTCGGGAGGCCACTCACCACATCGGTGAGGACTCGGGCGGGGATGGTTGTTGCGCCACGCACCTCAACCTTCGTTGGAACCCAGTGGACAACCGCGATTTCGAGGTTGGTTGCAGTGAGCTGCAAGCCGCCGTTCTCTGTCGCGAGATAGACGTTGGAAAGTATCGGGTTTGTCCCGGCCCGCGCCCCAGCAACGTGCCCAACGACGGCAAGACCGCGGGCGAGGTGCTCTTGCATCACCGAAATCTTCATCACGTTCCTCCACAGGTCAACATCCCGAACCACGGGGAGTTTATCTTTCTTCTTATCTCACCGTCATCACAATCATAGTGTGGAGAGGGTGGAAACCACGCACGCCGCTGCACGGACGGCCTGCGGAAACCCTCATGCGGGCGGTCTACAAACCCTCCAGAAACCAGCAAAAAACAACCAAGCCGTGGGAACTAGGAGGACAACAAACCCGAGTTTTCCACACGCCCCACAGATATACAGACGCGGCCTACAGGGAATTGCGGCAGAAATAGCCTTTTTCCACAAGAAACCCACAACCTACTGTCGGACGGCGGCCCCCTGGCCGAGGCGGAGGAGAGCCTCACGGAGCAAGGCCACCTCGCGGCGAAGCTCCCCGTCGTAGCTCATCTCCCGCTCCACCTTTGAGCAGGCGTGGATGATCGTCGAGTGGTCGCGTCCACCCAGTGCGGCCCCAATCCGGACCAGCGACGCGTCGGTCTCCTCTCGGGAGAGGTAGGCGGCGATCTGCCGCGGCACAACGATCTCACGATCGCGCTTCGGACCCCGCATCTGGTCGACCGTGAGGCCGTAGTGTTCGGCGACAAGCGAGACTACTTGCTCAGGCTCAAGGATGCGCTTTGGATTCGGGTAGACGGCCTCGCTCAACACGCGAGCCGCAAGCTCCATCGTCACCGGCAGGCCGCTGAGACGACCAACTGCAACAAGGCGGGTGAGCGCACCCTCAAGCTCGCGGACATTGCTTTGTACGCGCCGGGCGACCTGCTCAACAACATCGGCCGCAACAACAACACCACTCTCCTCTGCTTTGCTGCGCAAAATGGCAATTCGTGTCTCGAGGTCTGGCGAAGCAACATCCGCGATGAGCCCCCACTCGAATCGGGAGCGCAAGCGCTCCTCAAGAAGTGCAATCTCCTTCGGTGTGCGGTCAGAGGTGAGCACGACCTGCTTGCCAGCGGAGTGCAGCGCATTAAACGTGTGGAAGAACTCTTCTTGCGTGCGCTCCTTGTCGGCAAGGAACTGGATGTCATCGATGAGCAACACATCAATCTTGCGGAAACGAGCACGGAAGCGCTCGATCGAACCCTGCTGGATGCTCTGGATGAACTCGTTCGTGAACGCCTCACCGGTGATATACAACACGCGCCGCTTCGGCGAGCGCTCAACAATTGCATTGCCGATCGCATGGAGGAGGTGAGTCTTCCCGAGACCAGTGCCGCCGTAGAGGAAGAGCGGGTTATAGCCACCGGTGTGTTGCGTGCCAGGGCGCTCTGCAACTGAAAGCGATGCGGCGTGTGCAAGTCGGTTTGCAGAGCCCACAACGTACGTCGCGAAGGTGTAGCGCGGGTTCAAATCTGCAGGGCGTGACTCATGCTCGCTCGACGTGATGCGAACATCATCACGGTGTACGCCACGATCGTGCGCATCACCATCGTTGTGTGGGAGCACTTCCACAACATTCGATGCACCAGCTGCATCGAGTGCAGCCTCGCCAACAACCTCAACATGAAGCGTGACGCTGTAGCCAACAATCTTTGAGATTGTTTGCGCAATAAGTGCGCGGTAGCGATCCTCAAGCCAGTCTTTTGCGAAACCAGAAGCGACGCCGACAACAAAGGTGCTTGAGGCTTCATCAACACGAAGCAGGGCAGTGCGACGGAACCAGGTGGAGTACGTTGCCTGCGAGAGGCTCAACTCCAACTCACCGAGGACAGCTCGCCAAACGTGTCGCTGATCCATGGATGGCTGCCCCCCCAACAAGCTGGCCAACACACCGTTGGCATAGCGGTCGTCTACTTGCGGTCGACGCGAACATCACTACCGGCAGAGCAACAACCCGAAACCAGTATTTACGAGACGCTCCCTCGTTGTGCGCCCCACCGTGCATGTATGTCGATTGCGAAACGCGCCAGACCTACCGCAGGGGAGGCGCAGAATAGCACCGAACGCGCCCGCTGCGCAGGGGGTTCCAGGGGAATTCGGATACCCCCCTCAGGTATGGGGCGGGGAGCCCGTTACGGAGGGTGAGATTGACAGGAGCCACGTTGGAGACGATACTCCCCACCTTGGATCCGCCGACCTCGCGGCTCCGAGCCAAGCGGCACGCCTGGTATCACAAACGCCGCCCAGCGTTGTGACCCACGACCAGAAGACAGGAGCGAAACGATGAAGCGAACACATCAGCCAAAGAAGCGCCAGCGGTTCCGCGAACACGGTTTCCGCAAGCGCATGTCCACCACCTCGGGTCGCCGAGTTCTCGCTCGACGCCGGGCACGTGGCCGCAAGCGCCTCACTGTCTGACCGGCCCAACACCCCCACGCCCGCAAGGCATGACAATGTTGAAAGCCGCAGCTGATTTCACAGCGCTCGCTACTGCCCCGCGCATGTCAACGCCGGTGCTCGGCATTCGCTACCGCACCGCCGCATCAGTGACTTCGACGTCAACACTTCGCATCGGCATTGCGGCAAGCAAGAAGATCGGCAACGCGGTTACGCGCAACCGAATCCGCCGGCGACTCAAGAGCATTTTGCGCGAGCTCGCGACAACCGTCACGCCGGGAACCGACGTGCTTATCAGTGTTCGCCCGGCTGCCGCCACCGCATCGAGTGCAACGTTGCGTGCAGCGCTCATCGAGTGTCTGGTTCGCGCAGAACTGATCCCCACGGTGCGCGCATGAACACGGTCATGGCAACGATTGTGCAGTTGCCGGCAACCATCGGCGTGCTTGCAATCAAGGCGTATCGCCTGGTATTTGCATGGCTGCCGTCAAGCTGTCGCTTTGAGCCAAGCTGCTCGCGCTACACCGAAGAGGCGATCGTTCGCTACGGCCTCATGAAGGGGAGCTGGATGGGTGCCCGGCGTATTGCGCGCTGCTCGCCGCTCAATGCCGGGGGTTGGGACCCGGTCCGATGACGCGCCGCACACTCACCCTGTTCGCCCTTCTCGCGCTTGTCGCACTGCTCGCTGGCGCCTGCGTGGGCGGGACTGAGGTTGGCGTGAGCCCAACGCCACACCCACCACTCGAGCCAGCGCACCCGGGGGCAGACCCGTTCAGTCTCCTCTCGTGGCTCTTCACGCCGATCTTCCAGGCACTCTTCATCGGCCTCGTCCTCCTCGACAACCTCACGGGTGACATTGGTATCGCGATCCTCCTCCTCACACTGGTAATTCGCGTGCTACTTATCTCCCCCTATCGAAAGCAGCTCGTCTCACAGCGCCGAACGCAGCTCCTGGCACCAGAGGTTGCCGAGATTCAGCGCCGCTATAAGGGCGACCGCACCCGCATTGCAGAGGCGCAACGCGATCTCTACAAGTCGCGTGGCGTCAACCCGCTCAGCGGCTGCCTTCCGACACTCCTGCAGTTCTTTGTGCTCATCCCGATGTACACCGTGATCCAGAACGGGCTCACTAATCCCGACCCGACCGCAATGTTGGCTGTGTTCGGGTTCAAGTTCGACATTGCATGTGTGAACGGGCTCGGGACGAGCGCGTACGACAACATGAAGCCGTGTATCGACACGGTGGTGCCATGGATTGGCAACCTCGACGTTTCACAGCCATGGGCCCCGATTGCACTCGCAGGCATCGGCATCTCACCGCTCGCTATCGGCAGCGCGCTCCTTCAGGTAATTCAGACGCGTATGACCATCAAGCCAGGTGTGGCAGCCGGAGCCGACGCAAATGCCGCGGCGGCGCAGAACCAGTCGCTCATCATCCTCCCGTTCATCTCTGTCTTGTACGGTGGCATCTTGCCGGCAGGGCTCTTCATCTACTGGATTGCGTCAACAGTTTTTTCGATCGTTCAGCAGTTTCTCATCCTCGGTTACGGCGGACTCTTCCCACTCTT
>JBJSXZ010000044.1:0-2403 GCA_046086645.1 Candidatus Limnocylindrus sp. | reverse complement strand
GTCGGCAGATCCGCGGCCGAGCATGCGCCCATCGCGAACGATCGGCTCAAATGGGCTCGTCTTCCAGAGATCAAGCGGGTCGCCAGGCTGAACGTCATAATGACCGTAAATGACGATGGTTGGCAGCGCTGGGTCTTCGATGCGCTCCGCAACAACAATCGGGTGGCCGCCAGTCTCGCTCACCTCAATGCGCTGCGCTCCGATGCGGCGGAGTTCTGTGGCTAGCCACTCTGCTGCAGTTCGGCAGTCGGCAGCATGCTCCGGCAGCGCCGACACGCTCGGGATTCGCAAGAAGGCCGCGTACCGCTCCATGCGTTCGGCATGCGCAGCAACGAGCTGCGCCTCTTCCGCCCCATCGAGGGGCTTCCACGCCAGGGTCGGTGCGTAAGACATCAGGCAGGCTGCCCTGCGGGGGCTCCTGGCGCGGCCGCTGGCCCTTGTGCCTCAGTCGCGGACTCCGGTACGGCGATCCCTGCCGCACGGAGGCGTGCGATCAAGGTTGCATAGGCCGCAGGCTTTGGCGGCAAGTCGCTAAAGAGGCCTTCGAAGGCGGCGCCCTCAACCTTCTCCTCGGCGATCAACTTCGCGGCGAGGGCATCAAGGCGAGCACGGTGGGCGGTAAGTACCTCAAGGGCGCGCGCAGCACCACGATCGATGATCGCACGTACCTCTTCGTCAATCTGCTTCGCAATCGCGTCGGAGTAGTTCTTCTGCTCAGACATCTCGCGACCGAGGAAGATCATCTCGTCCTGTCGACCGAGCGTTACGCGGCCAAGCCTCTCCGACATGCCGAAGCGTGTCACCATCTTGCGCGCTAGGTCTGTCGCCTTCTCAATGTCGTTAGAGGCTCCGGTCGTCGTATCTCCGAACACGAGCTGCTCAGCAACGTTGCCGCCCAGCATTGCGGCAATCTTGTCTTCGAACTCACTCTTTGACTGCAAATAGCGATCCTCGGTTGGCAGGTTCATCGTGTAACCGAGTGCCATGCCGCGGCTAATGATCGTTACCTTGCTCACCGGATCGCACTTCTCAAGAATCCGTCCGACAACTGCGTGACCGCCCTCGTGATAGGCGATAATCTGCTTCTCTGCTTCGGTGATGAGACGACTCTTGCGCTGCGGGCCCGCCATCACGCGGTCGAGTGCTTCGGCGAACTCGTCCATCCCAACCGTGCGCTTGCTACGGCGTGCGGCAAGGATTGCCGCCTCGTTCATGAGATTCGCGAGATCTGCACCAGAGAATCCCGGCGAACGTCGCGCGATTTCTTCAAGGTTCACTGTCTTATCGAGCGGCTTCCCCTTAACGTGCACCTTGAGGATGGCCAGTCGACCCTTCAGGTCGGGGCGATCCAAGATGACTTGTCGGTCGAAGCGACCAGGGCGCATCAATGCTGGATCGAGCACGTCGGGACGGTTGGTTGCAGCGATGATGATGACATTCGTTCCCGTCTCAAACCCGTCCATCTCAACCAAGATCTGGTTCAGCGTCTGCTCGCGCTCATCATGCGAGCCGCCAAGCCCAGCACCGCGCTGTCGACCGACCGCGTCGATTTCGTCAATGAAGACGATACACGGTGAGTTGCGCTTCGCCTGTTCGAAGAGGTCGCGCACACGTGATGCACCAACACCAACGAACATCTCCACGAACTCCGAGCCGGAGATGCTAAAGAACGGAACGCCGGCCTCGCCAGCAACCGCGCGCGCGAGCAGGGTCTTCCCTGTGCCTGGTGAACCTATCAGGAGCACCCCTTTCGGGATCTTCGCTCCGAGCGCCTCGAAGCGCTCTGGGAACTTGAGGAACTCAACGACTTCGGCGAGCTCCACCTTGGCCTCTTCGACACCGGCGACATCGGCAAAGGTTACGGGGGTCTTATTCGCGATGAACATCTTCGCCTTGCTCTTGCCAAAGCTCATCGCCTGGTTGTTCTGCCCTTGCGCACTGCGCATCATGAATACAAAGAGCCCACCGATCAAGAGGACCGGGAGGAGTGCACTGATGAGGAGGCTCACGAGCTCGCCGGAGCCATCAGAGGGTTTCGCGCCGAAGGTGATGCTCGCGGGATCACGGCCACCCGACTCTGCTGCAGCGACGAGGTCGCCATAGACATCGGTGAGTTGAGTTGGTACTTCAACGGTGTAAGTGTCGGGCGGCGTTGACGTTGTGGTGACGGTCAGCGTTTGAACCTGCTGAACGACGCTCGTCACGCTGCCGGCCTTCACCTCAGCGAGGAAGGCCGAATACTCCTTCGTTGGCGCCGGAGTTGGCGTGAGTAGAACGCTCCCGAGGAGGACGACCGTGCCGAGAAGGAGGAGCAACATGACTGCGCCGCTTCGGAAGGCCTTTGGGATCATCTTCATCCTCCACTCTCTCTGCTGGCTGGTAGCGAGGGCAGGAATCGAACCT
>JBJSXZ010000043.1:0-10918 GCA_046086645.1 Candidatus Limnocylindrus sp. | reverse complement strand
GGGCATGCGCGTCATGCCGCCCACGAGGACAACCTCGTCGATCTCACTTGGCTTGAGTCCCGCGTCCTTGAGGGCCGCGAGAACTGGCGCCTTCGTCTTCTCGATCAGGTCGGCAACGAGTGACTCAAGCTTTGCTCGTGTCAGGGTGACGACGAGGTGCTTCGGGCCAGTCGCGTCGGCCGTGATGTAGGGGAGGTTGATCTCGGTCTGACCGGTGCCAGAGAGCTCAATCTTCGCCTTCTCGGCCGCCTCCTTGAGGCGCTGGAGTGCCTGCTGATCTTTCGACAGGTCGACCCCCTCGGCCTTCTTGAACTCGGCCAAGAGCCAGTCGATGACCCGCTGGTCGAAGTCGTCGCCACCGAGGTGGGTGTCGCCGTTCGACGACTTCACCTCAAAAACGCCGTCGCCGAGCTCGAGGATCGAGATGTCGAACGTCCCGCCACCAAGGTCGTAGACGGCGATCTTCTCTTCCTTCTTCTTGTCGAGACCGTAGGCGAGTGCCGCCGCCGTTGGCTCGTTGATGATCCGCTTCACATCGAGGCCAGCAATGCGCCCGGCATCTTTCGTCGCCTGGCGCTGCGTGTCATCAAAGTAGGCGGGCACCGTGATCACCGCTTCGGTGATCTTCTCGCCAAGGAACGCCTCTGCATCCGCCTTCAGCTTCTGCAGGATCATTGCCGAGACTTCTGGCGGGGTGAACAAGGTGCCGCCGTCAATTTTGACTCGCACACCATCACTTGCTCCGTCCTTTTCAATCGTGTACGGAACGAGGCCTTTCGTCTTTGTCACCTCTGCATCGTCATAGCGACGACCCATGAAGCGCTTGATGCTAAAGACGGTGTTCTTCGGATTCGTTACCGCCTGTCGCTTTGCAAGCTGTCCAATTACGCGCTCGCCACCCTTCACAAATCCAACAACGGATGGAACAGTTCGTCCGCCTTCTGACGAGCTGATAACAGTTGGCTCACCGCCAACCATTGCAGCTACGACGCTGTTCGTTGTACCAAGGTCAATCCCAATGATCTTTCCCATTTTTGACTCCTTTCAACTCTCAAACAATGTTCGCTTGCTCTGATTTCGATTTAATCGGCCGCCACACTGACGACCGCTGGTCTGAGCACTCGATCGCGGATGCGCCAACCGCGTCGGTGCTCTTGGAGTACCTGCCCGGGCGGCTTCCCGCTATCGGGAACCTGGGCTATCGCTTCATGTTCACGTGGATCGAATCGTTGGCCGACCGATTCAAATGGTCGTGCCTCTTCGCTCTCCAGAAGCGCGAGCATCTTGCGCTGGATTGCGGTGACCCCTTCAACCCACGCCTCTTTTGCAAGGTTCTCTGGCAGCGCGGCAGTTGCGCGGTCGAGATCATCGACGACACCAATGACCTTGAGAAGGAGGCCCTCGGCGGCAAGGCCGGCTTCGCGTTCCCGCTCTTCGGCGACGCGGCGGCGGAAGTTCATAAAGTCCGCCGCCGTTCGCTGATGTGCGGCACGCTGCTCATCTCGTTCAAGCGTCGCAGCTGCCAGGGCGACAGAGAGGTCACCCCCGGCCTCCGGTGCGCCGTCGGGGGTGAGGCTCCCCTCGTCCTTCTCCATATGCTCTGATCTGGTGGTCATCTCCACCTCCATGCTCACGCTCAGAAAGAACGCCTTCCTGCGCATGTTAGCACTCACACGTTGAGAGTGCTAACTCATGGTGTGAGCATACGACGGGGTCCGGCAATCGTCAAGGGATGCCCCCGTGCGCCTAGTACCTGGGTGCTGTCAGGCCGAATGAACCCGACCAACCAGCTCTGAAAGGAGGGTGGCCACGAACCGCACGGAGCCGACCGCGCGCGGATACGGCATCCGCGTCGGCCCAAGGACCCCGACGACGCCAAGCGCACGTCCCGGGATCCCGTATGGGGCGAGGATGAGGGAGACGCCATGCATCTCCTCTGGCCGATTCTCGGTGCCAATAAAGAGCTGCACCTCATTGCCGCGCGCAACCTCTTCCACGAGTCGGCCGAGATAGCCGTTTCCCTCGAGTGCGGTGAAGACATCGCGGAGGCGTGCACTGTCGGAGAACTCTGGCGCCTCCATCACATTCAACAATCCGTCGCTGTAGACCTGTGCGAGTGACGCATCGTCGACCTCGTGCAACAGTCGCGCGGTTCGTTCAAGCACTGCACGGGTAATCGTTCGGTGCGGCGCAGCATCACTCACGGTTCGTGCAGCGCGCGCAACCTCGTCCGCACTTTGATTCAATGCAGTCATGTTGAGATAGTTCGCGACACCCGTCAGCAGGTCTTGGTCTGCACCTTCTGGAAGCGGCAAGAGTGTTGGCCGCACGCTGCCATCACTCACGACCGCGACGAGCGTGGCGAGTCGGTCGGCGGTATGGACAAGATCGATATGTCGGAGTCGTGCAAAAGACGGACGCAGTGGGGTTGCAATTCCTGCTGCACGTGTGGTGCTTGCGAGGGTTGTCGCTGCGATACGGAACCATTGATCCGCGCCGCCCTCTGCCTGACCGAACTGATGGCGAATCATCAAGCGATCAACTGGAGCGATCTCATCGGGCGCAACTATCTCCACCGCATAGGTGCGGTAGCCGCGATCGGTGGGGATGCGTCCAGCAGATGTGTGTGGCTGCGTCACAAGGCCAAGCTCTTCAAGCTCTACAAGTACGCCGCGCACGGTCGCTGGTGAGATTCCGAGCGCGTACTCTTCGGATATTGCGAGGGAGCCGACGGGGAGCGCGGTGCGGATGTGCTCTTCTACCAGGGCGCGGAGGATCAGGCGGGCGCGATCGTCGAGGAGGCCGGTTCGTCGCTGACGTCGCACTTTGTGGGCCCTCCTTTCTTGGCACTCTCCACCTCGCGAGTGCCAACCTGAGTCTACGGCGTAGGGCACTCGAGGGTCAAAAGCGTAGAATCTCCCCCATGAGCAGCGATAACGCCATCGAAACCCGAGGGTTGACGAAGCACTACGGGAAGGGGGGCACCATTAAGGCCCTCACCTCGCTCGACCTCACGATCGCCCGCGGAGAGCTCTTCGGCTTCCTCGGGCCGAACGGGGCTGGAAAGAGCACCGCAATTCGGACCCTCCTCGGGTTCCTCCACCCGACGAGCGGATCGGCAAGTGTCCTTGGTCTCGATGTTGTCAAAGACTCCGTCGCCATTCGCCGTCGCATCGGCTACCTCCCATCTGGCTTCGCCGTCTACGACTACATGAGCGGGAAGGAGTACCTTGATCACATGCGCGACCTGACCGGTCGCCCCTCCCTCCTCCGGCATCGCATCATGGATGCGCTCGAGCTCTCCGACGCGGTGCTCAAGCGACCCGTGCGCGATTACAGCCGCGGTATGCGTCAGAAGATCGGCGTGGTGCAGGCGATGGAGACCGATCCTGAGCTGCTGATCCTTGACGAGCCATCCGAGGGGCTCGACCCGCTAATGCAGCGCTCACTCCAGGAACTCTTGCTCGAACGCGTGGCCGTTGGTCGAACCGTCTTCTTTAGCAGCCACCTCATTAGCGAGGTTGAGCGCATCTGCAATCGCGTCGGGATCGTACGCGGCGGAAAACTCGTCGCACTCGAATCAGTCGCGACCCTTGTGCGCTTCCAGCGCCGTCATGTCAGCGCACTCGTGATACGCAAGCCACTGCGGATGGCTAGCATCTCGGGTGTGACTGATCTCAAGATCGTGGCCGAGGGTCGTGCATTCCGCGTAACATGCGATGCAGAAGCGGTTTCCGTACCGAAGTTGATCGTGCGGTTGCAGTCTGCAGGCATCCGTGACCTACTCGTTGAGGCGGCAAGCCTAGAGGAGGCATTCATAACGTACTACGGCGATGCGCACGACGTGGTCGCCGACATTCCAACCCTTCCGTATACCCCGGCCACCAGCACAGTGAAGCCTGCCGCGAAGCGTGCGCGACGCACCTCAGCCGCACGACCGACTCGCGCGGCCAAGCGTGGCGCCAAACGCCCAGTAAAGCGTCCAGCAACGCGGGCCTCTCGATGATCAGTCGCACCCTCTTCTTCCGCCTCCTCCGTGGCCACCGCATTCGCCTGGCTGTCGGGCTCCTCGTGGTCGTTATCTGGTCGCTCCTCTTCCCGGTCATCTATAAGGCCTTCCAAGATTCGATCGCTGGGAAGCCGATCCCACCTGGTGCGGGGAACTTCTCGACGCTCGCCGGCACCATCTCCGTTGGATTCATTCACCCGATCTCGATTGCCCTCTTCGGCATCTTGAGCGCAGGGCTCACCGTGGGCGCACTGAGTGGTGAGCGGCAGCGCGGCACGCTTGAACTCTTGCTGAGCCGGCCACTAAGCCGCCGCAAGATCCTCGCAACGATGCTCCTTGAAGGATGGCTCGGCGCTGCCCTCGTCTCGTTGGCATACATCGTCGGGACGGTGATTGGCGCACAAATTGCCGGAGTCCAAGACGAGCTCGCATTTGCTCAGCTCCCGACGCTCTGGGCCTACGGAGCGCTCTTCTGGGGCATGTTCGCAACGATAGGCATCGCAGCGAGTGCAAGCTTCGACACCACCGCCCCCTCCATGGCCATCACGGTTGCATTCATCATGGGGAACTACATAATCGAGGTGATCGGCCAGTTCTGGGATGTTGTCGAACCATATCGATACCTATCGCTCTTTAATCATTTTGCTCCCGTTGATCTCTTGAACGACACGGTTGATGCATCTGCTGCACTGATTTTTATGATTGGCGCGCTCGTTGCGGCTGTGTGGGCTTTCTACAACTTCCCGCGGCGCGACCTCGCTGCGCCAAACTGATCAATCTCGGCGCATCGCGCGCCTCGCGCTACACGATGCGCGAGAAGAGTTCGTTGCTCAGCAATCGCCCGCGGAGCGTCAACTGCACGCGCGTTGCATCATCCGGGTGAGTGGCAAGAAGTCCGTGCTCTTCGCCCCATGCGATCGCTTCACCGAAGCCTGCCGAGAACGCGAAGTCGCGCGCAACGCCACGCGCCATGCGCAACGCTAAGACAAGCGACTCCGCGGCCGCCTCTTCACCACCAGCTGTCGGCGCACTTCCGCCAGGTGGTAGCACGCCCTGCGCGAGGGCGCCCTCCCATGCATCGAGGTCTGCCGAGTTCCAGCGACGTGATACGCCATCAAACGCATGCGCACCGGGACCGACCGCCTCGACGCTTGCCCGCTCCCAGTAGAGGCGGTTGTGGCGCGACTCATGGCCTGGCAGCGCCCAATTGCTGATCTCGTACCAGGCGTAGCCAGCTGCTGGGAGACGCACATCGAGGTGTTCGAGCTCTTGTGCGCCGCGCTCTTCATCTTGCGCCGTGGCAGCGCGCTGCCGCCAGGCGACTGCACCCGCAGGGGTTGCCAGGCGATCGTCGACGCTCTCATCGGGCGAGAGGCTGAGCATGAGTGCGTAGACGCTCAGATGGTCTGGAGCAAGGGCGAGGGCAGCGTCAAGGCTCTCGGCCCAAGCGTCAAAAGGTACGCCAGGGAGGTCGGCCAGGAGATCGAGTGAGAGGCTTGCAAAGCCCGCCGCGCGGGCGGCCGCGACCGTTGCGGCTGCGTCGCCGGGCGTGTGACGTCGTCCAAGACTGCGCAGTGCGCTGGTCTCCATCACCTGAACTCCGATGCTGAGTCTGCTCACTCCTGCCTGTGCGATGCCGCGCAGGTCGCCGCGCTCATCAGCTCCCGGGTTCGCCTCAAGGGTCACCTCGGCGCCCGCTGTGAGGCCGAAGCGATCGCGCACCCGATCGATAAGGCGTGCGAGCTGATCTGTAGGAATGAGCGACGGCGTGCCCCCGCCGAGGTAGAGCGTCTCTAGTGGTGGGCGGCGCGCAGCACCAACGCTGCCGAACTGCAGGTCGAGTGCTGTTGCACGCAGGTCGATCTCCCGCTCGACAGCGGTCAGGTATCCGGCTACGCGCGAGCGAGGTCCGAACGCTGCGGCACCAGCCACAACAACGAAGTCGCAGTAGGGGCAGAGCGAGCGGCAGAAAGGAACGTGAAGGTAGAGGCCGCGTGGCGCGGTTGGTTGAAGCGTCTCTGCCATCTAGTCGGCGTCGGTGCGCAAGACGGCGAGGAAGGCCTCCTGTGGAATCTCCACCGAGCCGACGCGCTTCATTCGCTCCTTCCCCTCCTTCTGTTTCTCGAGCAGCTTCTTCTTTCGTGTGATGTCACCGCCATAGCATTTTGCAAGCACGTTCTTGCGAACCGCCTTCACCGTTTCGCGAGCAATGATCGTGCCGCCGATCGCTGCCTGGATTGGCACCTCGAACATCTGACGCGGAATGAGATCTTTCAATTTGGAAGCAAGCACCCGACCTGCAGACTGCGCACGATCACGGTGGATAATCGTGCTCAACGCATCCACCGGTTCGCCGTTCACCAGAATGTCGAGCTTCACGAGTGGCGCGACGCGATACCCCGACTCGGTGTAGTCAAGCGATGCGTATCCCTGTGTGCGACTCTTCAATTGGTCGAAATAGTCAACGATCAATTCCGCGAGCGGGATCTGGAATCGCATCACGACCCGCTTCTCATCGAGGTAGTCCATCCCGTCGAAAATTCCACGCTTGCTCGTTGAGAGATCCATGATCGTCCCGATATATGTGGTTGGCGTCACGATCGAGGCGACGACCCACGGCTCCCGGATCTCTTCAATATGGTTCGGGCTCGGCATCTGCGCTGGGTTGTCGATCAACTGTTCTCCCTTGGCACCGTTCAAGATCACCTGGTACTTACACGACGGTGCAGAGGCGATCAGCTGCAGGTTGAACTCCCGCTCGAGACGCTCCTGCACGATCTCGAGGTGGAGGAGGCCGAGGAAGCCACAACGGAAGCCGAACCCGAGGGCGCCAGATGACTCAGGCTCAAAAGAGAAACTCGCGTCGTTGAGGTGCAACTTTTCGAGCGCCTCGCGCAGTGAGGGGTAGTCTTCACCAGTCAGCGGATAGATCCCCGCAAATACGAGCGGCAGTGCCACCTGATAGCCGGGGAGCGGCTCGCTTGCGCTATTTGTTAGCGAGGTTACCGTGTCGCCGACGCGTGCCTCGCGAACATTCTTCAGCCCTGTTGCGACGTAGCCGACCTCGCCCGCGAGTAACTCCTGCACCGGCACATGTTGCGGGCGAAAGTATCCAATCTCAACAGGTACGCACTCAGCACCAGAGCCCATCATGCGAATCGCCTCGCCGGCCTTCAGTCGACCCTCTTGTACGCGCACATAATTCACGACACCCTTGTACGTGTCGTAATGCGAATCAAAGACGAGTGCCTTCAACGGTGCGTCAAGCTTGCCACTCGGTGCCGGGATTCGCTTGACCAGTGCCTCCAAGATGTCTGGAACGCCTGTACCCTCTTTCGCTGAAACAAGCAGCACCTCTTCACGCGGGATGGCGAGCGTCTCTTCAAGCTCATCCATCACCGCCTCAGGATCAGATGCGGGGAGATCGATCTTATTCAAGACAGGAATGATCACGAGCCCAAGCTTCATGGCGAGGTGGACGTTGGCGAGCGTCTGCGCCTCGATCCCCTGACTCGCGTCAACAACGAGAATCGCCCCGTCACATGCCTGGAGGCTGCGCGAGACCTCGTAGGAAAAATCTACGTGGCCCGGTGTGTCGATGAGATTCAGACCATAGGTCTGTCCATCGGCCGACTCGTACTCAAGTCGGACCGCACGCGCCTTGATCGTGATCCCCTTCTCGCGCTCAAGGTCCATTGAGTCGAGCACCTGTGAGGTCATCTGACGCGGGTCAACCGTATGCGTCAGCTCAAGGAGTCGATCGGCCAGGGTGGACTTGCCGTGATCTATGTGCGCAATGATGCTGAAGTTGCGAAGGCGGGATTGCGGGATATTACTCATCCTGCAAGGATCGCACGGCGGCGCCGCCTCCGTTGCCACGGGTGTGGTGGGTGCCTCTGCTACGATCGCCCCACGGCTCACTCGAGCCTTGAAGTTGATGGAGAACCTGATGGGAAAGACCCCCCGCAAATACAAGGGAGCACGAACGCCACAGTCGCTCAAAGAGGTGCGCGCATCTGCTCGCCGAAATGCCGTACAGCAGCCTCAGCGCAGCGCTGCCAAGAGCCTCGTTGCTAACGCTCTCGAGGTAATTGCTGGCAAGAAGGCTGGGGATGCCGCGACAGCGGTCTCACAGGCCGCTAGTGCACTCGACCGTGCCGCCAAGAAGGGGGCCATCCACAAGAACGCAGCCGCCCGCCGCAAGTCCCGACTGGCCAAGAGGGTGTCCGTGACCACCGGGAAGGCCAGTGACGCGCCAGTCGCCGTAACGAAGAAGTCGGCGAAGCCGCCCGTGAAGAAGGTCACCACACGAAAGTCCACTAGGGCCTAGGTGCCAGCCACGGTCAGCGAGCCCATCGCTCTCGCAGTTTGCGCAATCTTTAAAGACGAAGGCAGGTACATCGAGGAGTGGCTCGATTTTCACCTTGCACAGGGCGTCGAGCATTTCTATCTTTACGACAATGGCAGCACCGATGACGGTCTGCGTCGACTATCGCCCTATATCACGCGTGGACTTGTCACCCTCATTGACTGGCCGGTGGCGTTTAGCGAAGGTGCACAGCCACGCGCCTACAGTCACTGCGTTGCGCAGGTAAAGAATCGGGTGCACTGGCTCGCCTTTATTGATATCGACGAGTTTCTATTCGCAAGAAGCGGTGATCTGCTTCCGACTCTTAATCGGTACGAGCGCCATCCAGGCGTGATCGTTCACTGGGCCTGCTACGGGTCGGCGTCCGAAGAGGAAGACGAGAGCGACGGATTGCTCAACACCCACCTCCATCGAGCACCGACGCAATGGAGAGAGAATCGAAAGTATAAGAGCATCGTGCATCCATCGCGCGTGCAACGAATTATCGGCGCCCACGGTGCTGAATATCTCGATGATGAGCTGGCGGTCAATGAACAGATGCGCCAGGTTCCGTCTCAGCCCACTCCAAGAATACAAAAGTTGAGGGAACGCCTGAAACGCCATGAGGTGGAAATAGACGATCAGCAATCAAGGGTCAAACCACTTCCACGCAGAATACGGAGAGTGGCGGGCCGTACAAAGAGAAGGGCGGGAAAGGTGATCAAGCGATTCCTGAAACGATTCCTGCCGCTCTTTTCGCGACGCTCGCCATGGCCGCAAGCAAGTTCTTCAATCTTGACGATTAACCACTATCGCATTCGATCTCGTCGAGAGTACCAAGAAAAAATCGCGCGTTGGGGAACCGGAAAGAAATACAACGCCGAGCTTTTTGCTTACTACGACCGTAATGAGGTGTTTGACCCGATCCTCAAGGGGAAGGGGCGAGGACCGAGCGTCCTGTCTTAGGGTGCTAGCGCATCTTCAGTTTGGCGCTGCACGTTCGGCGCGCTCGGCCAGTAGAGCGCACCCCCAAGTAGCGCTGCGATCAGCGTCGTGCCGATCACGAGGCGTGCCGTTCCAGACTGCTCCTCCCAGTACCATTCGGTGAAGCTCGTCACATCGCTCACTCCGGCAGCAGTGAGTGTCTCTGGGCCGCCATCGGCAGCGAGGTAGCGCGCATACACACAGGCAGGGCCTGGCGCACAGGTAAAGGCACCGCCCATCTTCTCGTCGCGGTATCCCGGGTCGAGCGAGAAGAAGAAGAGCTTCACACCGAGGAAGAGTGCGGCGAAGGTGAGGGCCGTCCAGCTCCCGCTCCATGCAGCATTGAGTGCGATACGTCCTGGGCGCGAGCGAAGCTGGCTGGCGCGCTGGTTTCCGTACCAGCCGATCAGCAGGCCGGAGATCGGCGCGAAAGCGAGATAGGCGATGTCGAGCGGAATGACCATGAGGAAACTCACCGCAACGGTCAGTGCCATGCCGACGCCAACGATGGCGGCGACCGTTGCGCCGCGATCCACGAAGCGACTCATCTCTGGGCCTGCGCAATGGCGGCGCGCCCCGCAAAATTCGCCGATGCACCCAACTGCTCTTCGATGCGCAGGAGGCGATTCAGTTTTGCGACGCGCTCCGATCGCGAAGGTGCGCCCGTCTTGATTTGTCCAGCACCCGATGCAACCGCAAGGTCGGCGATCGTCGTGTCTTCTGTCTCGCCGGAGCGATGGCTGATGACCCTCCCCCAACCGGCGGTGCGGGCAACTTCGATCGCCTCAAGCGTCTCACTGAGGGTACCGATCTGATTTGGCTTAACCAGGAGCGCGGTTGCAGCACGCTCGCTGATCGCTCGCTTGGTGCGGCTGGCATTCGTCACTAGGAGATCATCGCCAACAAGCTGAACCTGCGCACCAAGCCGAGCAACGAGAGCGATCCAGCCTGCCCAGTCATCTTCACCGAGGCCGTCCTCAATGCTCACGATCGGGTAGCGCTTTGTCCAGTCGGTCCAGAGATCGATCATCTCGCCCGAGTCGAGCGAGCGGCCCTCGCGTGCAAGGTGGTATCGCCCATCGGACTGGAGTAGCTCGGTTGCTGCGGCATCGATCGCAATAGCAACCTCTTCCCCAGGGCGATACCCGGCCGACTCAATGGCACGCATCAGTGCGTCGAGTGCCGCGCTGTTGGAGTCGAGTGCCGGAGCAAAGCCACCCTCGTCGCCCTGCGTCGTCGCAAGGCCCGTCGCCTGAAGATGCTCGCGGAGGGCAGCAAAGATCTCAGCCCCCGCACGAAGCGCGTCGCAGTAGGTTGCAACCCCCAACGGCATGATCATGAACTCCTGAAAATCTGTTGATCCCGTAGCGTGGCGCCCGCCATTCAAGATGTTGAGCATCGGGACAGGGAGGCGCACTTGCTGATCGCCACGCAGCTCTTCCCATAGTTCGCGACCGTGCAATGCAGCGCGGGCATGCGCAGCAGCGAGTGAGACGCCTAGCAGTGCGTTCGCACCGAGGCGTCCTTTGTTTGTCGTTCCATCTAGCGTGATAAGCGCTACATCGATTGCGCGTTGA
>JBJSXZ010000042.1:0-3790 GCA_046086645.1 Candidatus Limnocylindrus sp. | reverse complement strand
GCGCGAGCCTCTGAGGTGGTGTCGCCAGCGACGACCGTGAATCGTGCCGGCGTGCCATTTCGCGGCGGCAGCGTGGTGGGGTCTGCAAGAGCCGCGAGCCGCTGTGCGGGGTTCAGCGCGTGCCCCATAGGGTGGCGCTGGGACGGCCGATGTGTCCCCTCCCCCGCTCTGTCACGACACGCCCCTGGGGCGTGCGGTCAAGAAAGCCGATGCGCATGAGATAGGGCTCGAACACGTCTTCAAGCGTGTCGGTTGACTCGCCGAGGAGTGCGGCCATGGCGGCCACGCCAACTGGCCCGCCGTCAAATTTTTCGACCATAACCTGAAGCAGCTTCCGGTCGGTTGCATCGAGCCCCGCATCGTCAATCTGCATCCCCGCGAGTGCAGCCTGCGCCGACTCATACGAGACCGTCGTTTCTCCTGCGACCTGCACCTCGTCGCGCACGCGACGGAGGAGCCGGTTTGCAACACGCGGCGTGCCGCGACTGCGCGCCGCGATTAGCACCGCCGCCTCATCGGAAATCGGAACATTTAAGATGCCTGCCGACCGGCGCACGATCGCTGCAAGCTCAGCCTCCTCGTAGTAGTCGAGTCGCTGCACCGCACCGAATCGATCGCGGAGCGGCGCCGAGAGCATGCCGACTCGTGTGGTTGCACCAATGAGGGTGAACGGCTGAACATCAAGCCGCAAGAGGGTTGCAGACGGGCCCTTCCCGTACACGATGTCAATGTGGCCGTCTTCCATCGCCGGATAGAGAACCTCTTCTACGGCGCGGCTCAAGCGATGGATCTCATCAATGAAGAGCACTTGGCGTGGTTGGAGGTTGGTCAGGATCGCAGCGAGGTCGCCGCCATGATCGATCGCGGTTCCCGAGGTAAAACGGATCGGCACATCAAGTTCCCGTGCCACGATCGATGCAAGTGTTGTTTTCCCGAGGCCTGGGGGGCCGTGGAAGAGGAGGTGGTCTGCCGCCTCACCGCGCTGTCGCGCAGCCTGCAAGAGCGTCGTGAGCGAACGCTTTGCCTCGGTCTGACCGATGTACTCACCAAGCGAAGCGGGCCGCAGCGTGAGCTCGGCAGAGAGATCAGCGGGCGTTGGCTGAAGTGTATCGCTCATGCGCCACGCTCCTTCAGTGCCGCACGCAACCGATCGGTCAGCGGTGCGCTTGCAAGTGCTCGGTCCGTGTTGACGCTCGCAGCGAGTTCGCGTGCCTCGCGCGTGGGAAAGCCGAGGCTCCGCAGTGCCGCCTCAAGATCGCCGTCGCGCGATCGCCCCGCCTCGTCATCCCCTTCTGTGCGTGCATCCCGCGTCATGCGCTCGCGGAGCTCGACGATGATGCGTGCTGCGAGTCGGCGTCCAACCCCAGGGGCAGTTGCAAGTTGCTCCTCGTTTCCATCGACCAGCGCGCGACGCAATCCTTGCGCGCCATGCGTTGCGAGGAGCGCAAGTGCGACCTTTGGACCGACGCCACTCACCTCAAGCAGGGTTGCAAAGAGTCGCTCTTCGTCGCGCGTCTGAAATCCAACGAGAAGCTCGGCATCTTCGCGTGTGATGTGGTGCAGGAAGAGTTCGAGATGATCACCTTCACGTGCTGATGCAAGAAGATCGGGCAAGACACGAATGCGCATGCCGAGTCCGCCGAGCGCACTCCCGGTTGCGGGAACAATCACGAGCCAATCTTCCTCCGCCCAGGCAACGCGCCCGCTGATCCATGCGTACATCATGCGCCTCGCTTGAGACCGAGGGCTCGACGAACTGCGCGGTCAAAGCCACTCTCTTCTGCCTTCCCGCGCGCAGATGAGCGATCAAATCGTGACGATCCCGCCGAGATCAGCAGGCGCGCAGCACCGCAACCCCAGAGTGCGAGTCCAAGTGCATCAGCCGCATCGTCGGGTGTCGGTGTGCGGTCTAGACCCAAGATTTTTGTAACTGCACGCGCCACGGCTCGCTTATCCGCACGCCCACTCCCCGCGATCGCTCGCTTCATCTCCGACGGGGTTGCCTCGATCACGGGCATCTGCGCATCAGCTGCAACAAGGAGGGCGACGCCGCGTGCCGCGCCAATTGCAATTGCCGACTGTGTGTTCCCCTGAACGTAGATACGTTCAATTGCGATGCGGTCTGGCCGGTGAAGTCGGAGGAGGCGCTCAAGTTCATCGCGCATTTCAATAAGGCGCTCGCCCAGTTGTGCAGTCGCAGCAGTGCGAATGGCACCGTGCGCAATATGCAACGGTCGCCCTCCACTCGCTTCCACGACACCCCAGCCGAAGGTTGCCGTCCCAGGATCTAGTCCAAGGAGTCGGAGGCTCATCCTGCAAGCTCGGCGAACACCTCGGGCGGAACCTCAAAGTTCGCCGTCACCCGCTGTACGTCATCAAGTTCTTCCAGTGCATCAATCAACTTCAGGTTCTTTCGGGCGTCATCAGCGGAGACGTCAACGGTGGACTTCGCCACGATGCCTGCCTCAGCGCTTTTTACGGCGATTCCGCGTTGCTCGAGACCTGCGCGCACACTCTCCAACTGCGCTGGGTCGACATAAACGTAGACGACGCCCTGATCTTCATCTACATCCTCAGCGCCCGACTCGATCGCTGCTTCACCAACGAGATCGATCGCACCGCTGCATTCGATGACCCCGCGTGCATGGAACTGCCACGCTACGGCGCCAGTGCTCGCGAGCGCCCCGCCCGCCTTCGTAAAGAGGCTGCGCACCTCGGAGGCGGTCCGGTTCCGATTGTCCGTCGCCGCTTCGATGAGCACGGCGACCCCCCCTGGGCCGTAGCCCTCGTAGGTGATCTCTTCGTAGGCGTCGGTCTGGCCGAGACCGGAGGCGCGCTCAATTGCCCGCTTGATGTTGTCGTTTGGCATGTTGAGCCCTCGACCTTTGTCAATGGCGAGCCGAAGGCGTGGGTTGGCAGCAGGATCACCCCCGCCGATCTTCGCGGCAATGGTGATCTCGCGCGACACCTTCGTAAACTGGGCAGCGCGTTTGGCATCGGTTGCACCCTTGGCGCGCTTGATCGTCGACCATTTCGAATGTCCAGACATGGCGGCAGTATACGCGCGGGCCTAGCGAGCTCGAAGAACTCGGTAGTCGCGCCGCCCCTTCCGAAGGAGGAGCGATCCATTGGCGAGGGGCGCAAAATGAGACGCAGATGTTGTGGGATCAGCCGCACCCTCCCCATTAACGCTGATCCCTCCCTGTTCGATCAGGCGCCGCGCCTCACTCTTGGATGGTGCGAATCCTGCCGCAAGCACCAGGTCGATGAGCGTTGCATCTGCGGCTTGTGGGGCCAGCTCAGATGGGAGCTCTGCTGTGAGCATGGAGAGCGCTGCTGGATCGAGGCTACGAGGTGATGCCGCCGCCCCACCCTCCGTTCCAAAGAGGACAGCGGCAACGGTGGCCGCCTGGTTCTCGACCTCTGAACCATGAACAAGGGTGGTCATTGTCTTTGCAAGATGTCTTTGTGCATTGCGCAAAGACGGATTTGCTGCATGCACCGCGAGACGCTCGGTCGTCAGCTCGTCTGATTCAAGCGTTAGCTGGCGAAGCAACTGTGGGACGGCGTGGTCATCTTGATCGAGCCAGAACTGCCAGAACGCGAACGGACTTGTGCGGTTGGTGTCAAGCCAGACTGCCCCTTCGGCGGTTTTGCCGAACTTTTCGCCGTTCTTGGCGAGTAGGAGTGGGTAGCAGAGCCCAAAAGCCAGCTGCGCCTCGCCCCCATCCCCGTCAACGCGGCGAATGAGTTCGGTACCGGCCGTGATGTTCCCCCACTGGTCGCTCCC
>JBJSXZ010000041.1:0-1930 GCA_046086645.1 Candidatus Limnocylindrus sp. | reverse complement strand
ACGCGGTCGCCGACCTTCACATCAATAGGCTCACGCTTGCCGTCGTCAAGGATTCTTCCTGGGCCCACTGCGACAACCTCGCCCTCCTGGGGCTTCTCTTGCGCGGTGTCGGGCAGGATGATCCCGCTCGCGGTCTTCTCGTCTCGCGGCACGGGCTTGACGACCACTCGATCGCCGAGTGGTCGGAGTGCTGACTTCTTTGCCATGCTCTTCCTCCTACGTGGGCGGCGAACCGCCCCTATACTCGCCCGGGATACCTTCTGCCGAGCGTTAGGGACATGTTAGCACTCGACGCCAGAGAGTGCCAACTACCCACGCGGCGCGCTCCTGGGGAAGATCCGATCATAATTGGCCACAAGGCGCGGGGCGAGCTGGGCGGCCTCCTCACCGCGCTGCTCCGCCACCCAGCGCATCGTGTAGGCCACATTCGCCGGCTCATTGCGCTCCTGGTCGGGGGCACCCGGCATGACGAGCCAGGGTGCGTCGGTCTCGGTAAGGAGTCGGTCGATCGGCACGGTGCGCACCCAATCGCGTGTTGCCGCCTCGCTCGCACGAAAGGCTAGTCCTGAAATCGACACTGCCCCGCCGAGTGCCAGCGCCCCCTCAACATATGACGCTGGACCAGACGCGCTATGCAGCACGAATGCGGGGCGACCAGCGAACGCCTTCGCGCCGCCGGGTTGCCCAATCTCCGAGGCGCGCAGGGTTGCAAGAAGCTGGCGCTGCGCATCATCTGCCCCAACAACAGAGCGGCAGTGAATGATAAGCGGCTTTCCTAACGCGCAAGCAACGGCTATGTGTGCTTCAAGGTTGGCGATCTGGTCTGCAAGGGGTGAACGGTTCCTGTCGGTGTCAATGCCGGTCTCGCCAATCGCGACAATAAGCGGGTCGTCTGCCGTTGCGAGGAGCGCGTCGCGCTCTTCAGGGGCGATCGAGGCGACATGAGGATGGATTCCAATCGCTGCGTCTGCCCACGGCAGTTGCGCGGCAATCTCCCTACCCGTAGCTGCGCTCTCCGTATCCCACGAAGGGATGAGGAGGCGCGCGATATTGGCCGCGCGTGCGCGCTCAATAACGGCGGTGCGATCACGTGTGAAGCGCTCGGCCTGGAGATGGCCGTGCGCGTCAACGAGTGGCGGGAGGCTGCTCGTCACGTTCAAGCCTTGGGAAGAGTGGCACGGGGCTGCTCAGCGGACGATGCGCAACGCAGGCGCCCCACTCGCCAAGTTTCTCGAGTGCTGGTCCACCATGACCAACCTCGTCGTACGGCCAGCGGTGTCCAAGGAGCTCCCACACCTGGGCAGCGACGCGCGGTATCGCCGGTGCGGCATAGAGCGAGATGAGGCGACACGTTTCGAGGAGATCTCCGAGTACGCCAGAGAGCTGTTCGTGCGCCGCAGCATCTCCATCTCTTGCAGCCTTAGCGAGCTCCCACGGCTTCTCACTATCGACAAAGCGGTTCGCTGTCCCAACAAGTTCCCAGAGCGCGCCAAGCCACTCATGGAGAGCAACCTGCCCGATCGCATCGCATGCACGCGTGCGAGTAACGGCCCACGCAATGCCGAGCGGCGATGTCGCAGCAGCACGAGGGGGCGGCGCGGCATCCGGGAATGAACGCTGTGCCATCGTCACCGCACGATTCACAAGATTGCCGAAATCATTCGCCAACTCGGAGTTATATCGGCGGATAATGGAATCCCAGCTCACCTCGCCATCGCGATCGAACGGAACCTCACGCAAGGCCACAAATCGCACACCGTCCGCGCCAAGCGCCGCCACAGCTTCGTCTGGGTCTAGGAAGTTTCCTCGGCTCTTCGACATACGTTCACCGCTGCTCAAGAGCCAGCCGTGCACCCAGATCTGCTTCGGTGCCTCAAGCCCTGCACTCCAAAGCATCGCTGGCCAGAAAATAGAGTGGAATCGGTTGATA
>JBJSXZ010000040.1:0-2423 GCA_046086645.1 Candidatus Limnocylindrus sp. | reverse complement strand
GCTCCGACGTGATCCTCATGACCGTGGGTGATGAGAACCGCCTTCACAGCAGATTTTCGCTCGCGAAGATAGGTGATGTCAGGGACGATGATATCGACGCCAAGTGTTGTCTCGTCCGGGAAGGCGAGACCGCAGTCGACCAGGATGATCGTGTCGGTGTATTCGTAGAGGTAGAGGTTCTTGCCAATTTCGCCCATGCCACCAAGAGGGATCAATCGCAGCGGCGCACCGCTTGCGGGGGAACGGTTCGGTCGTCGACTCACTTCACCCTCCCCTGCCCACTTCAGCACATGCACCCTCTTGAGGCGCTCCGTATAGCGTAGCCGTACCTGCCTCGGCACGAACAGGAGCCCCGAGTAGCGCCGCGAGGCTTCCCATGTCTTTTTCGAGTGTTGGACGAAGCTTGCCGTTGTGGAGCGCCGCAGCAGGGTGATAGAGGGGAAAGAGTATCACCCCGCTATCAAGGTTTCGTCGCTCTCCTTGGTAGGGTGCTCCGTGTGCCTCGCCAATGACTGCACCAGGCGCAAAGACAGCAAGTGCATGACGCCCGAGGGTTGCGACAACCTGGGGCGAGATGGCCTCGATCTGACGTGAGAGGAACCTTCTGCAGGAAGCGATCTCATCTGTACGGGGGTCGCGATTATCAGGCGGGCGGCACTTCACCACGTTCGTGATGAAGACATCGTCCCTGCTGAGCCCAACGCCATCCAGCAGTTGATTGAGAAGCGTGCCAGAGGCTCCAGCAAATGGCCTCCCCTCGCGGTCTTCCCGGGCGCCCGGAGCCTCGCCCACAAACATGAGCCTCGCCGAGGCGAGCCCCTCACCAGGAACTGTGAGGGTTCGCCCGCTCGAAAGAGCGCAGGCAGTGCACATGGCAATTTCGCTGACCAGGACGTTGAGCGCTACCTCTCGCACCGTAGGAACCCTGTTCGTAAAGGATGCCAGCAGATCAGTCTCGTGGAGCCGCCTTATGTCGCTGCATCGCAGCACGGCGTGAGAGGTTCACACGCCCCTGACGGTCAACCTCCATCACCACCACCATGATCTCGTCCCCTACTGCAACCTCGTCCTCGACGGTGTTGACACGGTAGTCGGCAAGCTCGCCAATGCGAACCAGGCCTTCTTTGCCAGGGAGGATCTCTACGAAGCAGCCAAAGCCCATGATGCGGGTTACCTTACCCAGGTAGAGCGCCCCAACTTCGACCTCCTTCGTGATGCCGTTGATGGCATCCAGGACGCCCTTCGTACGCTCCGGATCAGCAGATGCGATCTGGATCGTGCCGTCATCCTCGACATTGATATTGACCTGGTACTTATCTTGCAGGCCGCGGATGGTTGCTCCACCCTTACCAATGATGTCACGGATCTTCTCTGGGTTGATCTTGATCGTCGTGATGCGCGGTGCGAAGTCTGAAAGCTCAGGTCGCGCCGTTGAGATCACGGCATCCATCTTGTCGAGGATCGATAGACGCGCCGTGAGGGCATTCTTCAATCCTGTTCGAATGATTTTCCCGGTGATTCCCTGCACCTTAATGTCCATCTGCAATGCGGTGATTCCGGTGCGGGTACCCGTCACCTTGAAATCCATGTCGCCGAACGCATCCTCTTTGCCGAGGATGTCTGTTAAGACTACGAACTCGCCGCTTGGCTCTGACATCAGGCCCATTGCGGCTCCCGCAACTGATGCTTTAATCGGAACCCCGGCATCAAGGAGCGCGAGGCTTGAGCCACACGTCGAAGCCATTGAAGTGGAGCCATTTGAGGACACGCACTCAGACACGACGCGAATCGCGTAAGGGAACTCTTCTGGCGTCGGGAGTACTGGGATCAATGCACGCTCAGCGAGCGCTCCGTGCCCGATCTCACGTCGGCCAGGACCGCGCATCGGCTTATTCTCACCGGTGCTGTATGGCGGCATATTGTAGTGATGGATGTAGCGCTTCTCCGTGATCGGCGAGATCGTGTCGAGGCGCTGCCCTTGTGCCAACGGCCCGAGGGTCGCGACACTGAGTGCCTGAGTGTCGCCGCGGGTGAAGAGTCCCGTGCCGTGTGCGCGTGGCAACAGGCCAACCTCAACGGTGATCGGTCGAATCTCATCAATCTTACGACCGTCGAGTCGGATCCCTTCGTTCATAGTCATCACGCGAGCCGTATTCTTGTGAATCCAGTAGAACAGGTTCTTTCCGACGCGTGCTGCACGTCGAGCCGACTCGAGGAGTGCCTTTGGCTCTCCCTTACCGCTTCGTGCTGCACGAATGGAATCCTCAATCCCCGACTTCAGCGTGCTGACTCGCTTCGGTAGGTCGGCTGCAAGTAAGAGGAGGAGTTCAGCCGTGGCCTCAGCGTCTGGAAGGGCTCGATGGTTTGGCTTTGTTGTCACCCCATAGATGCGCGCCAAGTCGGCGAGCTTGAACGACTCGCTC
>JBJSXZ010000039.1:0-3892 GCA_046086645.1 Candidatus Limnocylindrus sp. | reverse complement strand
CAAGACCCCGATCTGGGTCGTGACCGACCCGTCGCCCCACTCCACGCTCCCCGACGTCTGCTTCGAGACCACGCTCGACGGCCTGCGCCTCCAGTTCGCGGGCGGCCTCACGATGGACGAGCACCCCACGGTGTTCAGCGCCGAGGAGGAGGCCCACGAGGAGGCGAAGAACCGGCTGCTCGTCTGGCGGGTCGCGTCGCAGATCCGGCTCGACCGGGGCGTCCCCGAGGGCGAGGTCGTGCGGGTCAGCCTGCGCGACAAGGACGGGACCGTGCTCTTCGAGGGCGAGGTCCGGTAGCTCGGCGCCCCCGCGCCCGGCACCTACGCCCGTGAGGCCCAGCCTCGCGGGCGTTCTCGCTGGGGGGTGGAGTACCCCTGGGTTGAATGGGGGCTCTAGACTTCGAGCGGTCGCAGCGGCTTTCGGACGCCTGTGGAGTCGGGCCCTTGCGCCGCCAGCTCCAGGGATGTAGCCTCACCTCTCCCAAGCCCGAGAGGCGTGGTTTCCCCGTGCAACGGAGGACTCTGATGAAGCGCGCGACACCGTTCTTGGCCTGTGCCATCGTGGCAGCGTTCCTGTGTCACGGCGCACTGGCGAGTCCGGGCGACGGGGGAGGCGGTGGTACCGGAGGCACGTCAAGTTCGAACCCGACTGGCGGCGCCGGCGGTTCGGGAGGCTGGGCGTCCGGAGCGCCGGGCAGCGGTGCGGGAGGCGCAGGTGGTGTACAGGGAACCGCCGGAGCCAACGCCATCGTGAACAGTTCCACGACCCACGTCGTTGCGGGAGCGGGCGCAGGAGCCGGCGGCTCGAACGGCGGGGCTGGCACGAACGCAACGGGCGATGGCCACGGTGGAGGCGGCGGAGGCGGTGGTGGTGGTGGCGGTGGTGGTTATGCGAGGGCGCAAACGACGGCCACCGGCTGCAACGCGACGGCAACCGGAGGTAACGGAGGCTTCGGCGGGCGCGGCGGAGACGGCGGAAACGGCTCAGGAACTGGCTACGGTGGTCCGGGTGGCGGCGGCGGCGGCGGGGGTGGAGGCGGGAATGCCGATGCGATCGCCGGGCCTGGCGGTACCGCGACGGCGACCGCTGGAAACGGAGGAGACGGCGGCGATGGCGGCCACCCGGGTTCGCCGGCCGGAGCAGGCGGGGGCAGCGGGGGCGGCGGCGGTCAGGGTGGAGTGTGGACTGCGACGCCTGGCGGGGGCGGTAACGGGACCAACGGCAACCCCGGGCAGCCGGGCTAGCCACTCAGCCTGCCGCGGCTCGGAGTCGGCTATTCGCGCCGTCTCCTGCTCGATTGTCGTAATGAGGACTCGTGAGCCGTCACCGATTCCAGTTTGCCGCAGTCATCGCCATCGCTGCTACGGCGCTGGCATTGCTTCTGGTGCCGGGGCGGAGTCCAGAGTCCGAACCGGGGAGCACGCCTGCCCCCTCGCTGTCGGGGTCTTCCGTGCCGACGCTGCAGGGGCTCAATGTTGCGGCTCGGCCTGCCGGGCACCCGAGCGGGCTGCGCCTCACCTTAGTTGACGTGGGCACCCACTTGCCCGCATCGAATCTACCAGTTGAGGTCAAGGGCATCGCTGGCTCCGACGGGTGGCACATGCTCCGTTCTTCGCCCGACGGGTTCATCGACCTCGATTCGGAGGCATCAATCGAGCTTCGAAGTCCTGACAGCGGTTGGCGCCTTCTGACGATCGAAGCCCCGTCAACCACGGCCGCCGCTGGCCGACGGTCGGTTCGCGCGTGGATCGCACGAGTCCTGAGGGTCCGTGTCACTGTTGACCTCGAGGGGATGGACCCGCAGTCGCAGGCGCCCTACCTGAGGCTGACTTCGGCGTGCGTTAGGCGAAGCCCAGGGGCAATGGACTCATCCGACAAGGAGCCGGGAACCCATGCCTGGCTTGCGAAGCACGCACCAGCCGAGCTCTTCCTGCAGAAGGGAGGACGGAAGAGCCCAATAGAGTACTTGCAACTCGCGCTACCAGACGTGGCGGTGATTGTGGGGGCGCCGGGGTACGCTGCCTCCACCCAGATCATCGATTTCTCCGCATTCGATGGTGAAGACGCCGATGTCACCTTTCACCTTATTCCCGGCGCCAAAGCCATGGTTCGAGTTACTGATTCGGATGGCAAGCCCATTGAGAAGGCGCACGTCCAGCTGATCGAGGATCGTGAAGGCTCTCCACGGGACGTAAACATCTACCTCGAAGCACTGCTCCGACTGAACCGTGAGCAGGCATACACGGTCTCCTATACGAACGAGAGTGCCCGCGTTTCGCATATCACAGGGGCTGACGTCTCCCCCACCGGAGTCGCGACCCTGTCATCGTCGGGCCCAGCGACTAGGCGGTACCTCGTAGTCTGGGCAGCCAATCACTTGCCGTATCTTGGCAGCGAACCCGACAGCCTACTAGGGGGCGAGCGGAGCATCATCCTGCAGCGCATGACCCCGATGCGGGAGTCTTATCGATTCACGAACAACGGCGACCCCATACAGGGCGGCTTGTTGAACTTGGCAGAGCCCTTGGATGGACTTACCCCGGCCTTGCCGACGATTCTGGCTCGAGAGGATGGCTCTTTCCCGGCGAGTCTGATTGTGCCGGGGAAGGAGTACTACGCTGTCGTGCGTAGTCGCAGTGGCGACAGTTCCTACGCGGGCTGGATAGAGTTCGGCGCTGAAGAGGTCATTGACACAAGTAGCATGCGGGCGGAGAGGACGCGGTAGTCCTCGGTTCGTCTGACAGGTCAGCGAGATCCGCAGCGTCGTCACACTTCAGTCTTGCCGGGGGCGCTCGCCGGGCGCACCCCGCGCTAGTCCCCCACTGTGACCACGAGAGACGCCCCGCTTGCTGCCTCCAACTTCCGAAGGGTGACTAGTACTTGCTGGAGCGGCAGGGACGGATGCAGCCACACGCGGACGATGCGTAGATTTGTCGCTCCGATCGGAACTAGCCGCCCCACTCTTGTCCAGACATCTTGCTCCGGGACCCTTCGATCGCGGTCTAACAGGCGTGCGATGGCTTCGGTAGAAGGGAGAAGGTCCAAACGAGCTCCAGGCGACTCCTCTCCAGGAGGGACGGCTTCCCAGGACAATGTAGACTCCTCAGCAAGGCCAAGCATCGGCAGGCGAACCCATCCGGGCTCGTCAGATGCGTTGCGGCAGGCAATCCAAACATCGCCTAACGTGGCGATCCTGGACACACCGCCAAGGGAGGCCATGAGCCTCCAAGCGGGTAGAGAGCCGGCGAGTCGTATCGCGACGCGGTGCTCGACCTCGGGGGCACTGCGCGGACCGCGCCCAGGGTGTACCTCCGCTTCCCCGACCTCCTCCGCGGCATCGAATGGAACCGCGAGTCCGCCGTCGGGACGCTGCGCCGGGGCGACTCCGGCTCCCAGCCAGGGAAGCGCGTCAAGGCTGACATGCACGGCTGGCAGCACGCCCCGCAACCAGCCGACAGGCTCTGCCTCGCCGAGCTGAGGGAGGTCTGCGCGGTCAGCCGCGCCCTTCTCCCGACCACACCCCATGGAGATCCCGAGGGCAGCCACAAGGGTGCCGGCAACGACACATCGCAGCGCATTGAGACCGAGTCGCCCTGGACTCCGCATGAAACGACCTCTCACCATGACTCGCTCCCTCCTCACCTCGGCGTCACACGCCACCGCGAGCCAAAGAACAGGCAGACGGTCTTCGTGCTGCAGCAGGTCCCATCGCGCGCCACCGAGTCCTGGATCATCCCCAGCTGCGTGGCAGTGACCTGCCCCCGACGCCCGTGCCACATGGTCACTCACAGCCCGCCCCCCGCAGCACTGCTGCGGAGGTCGGTCGGTCGTTCCTCGCGGTTGCCTGGTCCACGGTCCATGCCTCGGGCGCAGGCGGCCTGTACGCCAGGC
>JBJSXZ010000038.1:0-10053 GCA_046086645.1 Candidatus Limnocylindrus sp. | reverse complement strand
CCATGCAGGAAGCCCGTAGGCCTCGCAGATCTTCACATAATCGGGGCCGGCCAGTTGCTCCGAGTGGTAGTTCCCACCGTAGAAGATCTCTTGCCACTGCCGAATCATGCCGAGCTTCTTGTTGTCCATCAGGGCAATCTTTACGGGGATGCGCTCCTGCACGATCGTGGCGAGCTCCTGCAGTGTCATTTGGAATCCCCCGTCGCCAGCGATCGCCCACGCAACCTTGGTTGGCATGCTGATCGCTGCACCCATTGCGGCGGGAAGGGCGAAGCCCATCGTGCCGAGGCCTCCCGACGAAAGGTGAGAGTTCGCGCGACGAAAGTGGCCGTAGCGTGCAACCCACATCTGGTTCTGCCCAACGTCGGCAATGAGGTTTGCATCGTGGCGAGATCCCACCGCGATGCGCTCAACGACAAAGTCGGCGGAGAGGAGCCCATCACGCCACGCACCCGAACCGTGCCACGTCGCCCCCTCGCTCTCCGCGCGCCATCCAGCGAGCTCGGCAGCATAACCTGTCCGGCGCGACGGATCGGCGCGCTCAACGAGTGGGATGAGTGCGGCAAGCACGCGCTTCGCGTCACCCACGACCGGGAGGTCGGCGACGACGTTCTTGCCGATTTCGGCCGGATCGATATCAATATGGACAATCTTTGCGTGCGGAGCGTAGGTGCGGACGTTCCCCGTAACGCGATCATCGAAGCGCATCCCGACGGCAATGAGCAGGTCGGCAGTTTGGATCGCGCGGTTGACATGCTTCCAGCCGTGCATCCCCATATAGCCGTACGCGAGCGGGTCGCGCTCATCAATGGCGCCGATGCCGAGCAGCGTCCATGCGATCGGAATCTGTGCGAGGCGGGCAAGCTCAAGGAGCTCCCTCTCTGCCTTGGCAATCAAGACGCCATGTCCAACAAGGAGCATCGGCCGCTCGGCGACGGCGATCGCGGCGGCGATCGTTTTAAGTTGGCGTGGATTCCCGTCCAGCTTCGGCCGATACCCTGGCAGGCCCGCCTCAATCTCTGCCTGCGATGGATGTGGCGCAGACGTCTCGCCCATGAGTGCATCTTTGGTGATGTCGATGTGCACCGGGCCAGGACGACCAGAGCGTGCAAGGTGGAAGGCCTCTGCAACGGCGTGAGGGATATCGTCTGCGTTGCGCACGAGATAGTTGTGCTTCGTCATGGGGAGCGTGATCCCTGTGATGTCGATCTCTTGAAATGCATCTTTGCCAAGAAGTGCGGCGGGGACATTGCCGGTGATCACTACCATCGGCACGGAGTCGAGCATCGCCGTGCCGATCCCCGTGACCAGGTTGGTTGCCCCTGGCCCAGACGTTCCGAGGCAGACGCCGACGCGTCCCGATGCACGGGCGTATCCATCGGCGGCATGCGCCGCAGCCTGCTCGTGGCGGACAAGGATGTGGCGCAGGCCAGGATGGTCGGAGAGAACATCGTAGAGCGGCAAGATGACGCCGCCTGGGTAGCCCCAGATCACATCGACACCTTGCAGGAGGAGCGCCTCACAGAGCACATCGGCGCCGATGCGTGGGCGTGTGCCGTTACGCGCACTGATGCGAGCGTCGCGCAGCATCTCCTTGCGCGCGCGCTCCGCCGCATCTGCGGCTGGGCTCCCTGCACCTGGCACGTGTCCCACCTGTGTCATCGAACAATCCTTCCCTGCTTCGTCTGCGTGCTGCTCTGGTCAATAAAAAACCCCCGCCTTCTTGGCGGAGGTCCTGAGTGTCCCGTTGGTGCGGTTCTTCCGCCCTCTGGTCTCCTCAGCCCCGCCGGGGCCGAATAAGCAACCCAATAAGGTTGCGAATACCAATAAGGGCGAACGGCGCAACAAGATGAGGAGCCATTGGAATCTGGAACGTTGCGCGTGTCATCATGAGAGCAGGTTAGCAGAGTGCGGGCGAGGGCTCACAGCACGTCGTGAGCGCGCTCGTGCATCGGCCGATCCACGCGGAAGGGCTCGGTGCGCTGATCGGTACGGCCAAGCAATAGATCGATGGCGCGGCGCGCGCCGCCTCCAGAGCACATCACCCCATGACCGGAGTAGCCGGTATTAACGAAGAGCCCAGCCACCTCGGTTGCACCGATGAAGGGGCGGCGATCGGGCGTGTACTCATATTGACCAGCCGCCAGATGCCAGGCTGGCAGACCCGCGCTCCACACCTCACGCCAAAAGGGGGCAAGCAGCGCAAGGGCGCTCGGCGACGCAGGATCGAGAAGTGCGTGTGCGTAGCGATCATCGGTCGGCACCTCGAGGAGCGGTGGGCCGGCAGGGGTGGCTGGGTCGGTACGCAGCGCATAGCAGCCAGCACCTGCGGGGCGCCAGTGCGAGCCCGTCTCATCGTCGATCGTCATCGGTCCCGTCTGGTCGATCACCGGGAGGTTGGGGATGACGAGCTTCTGGCGGATTGTTGGTGCGATCGGCAGGGCGAGGCCCGCGAGTGCTGCGACGTTCCCGCTCCATGGCCCCGCGGCAATCATGACGGCGGGGGTGTGCACGCCGCCACGACTCGTCTCAACACCCGTGATTGCGCCGCTCTCCCCGCGGATGAATCCCGTGACCTCAACGCTGAGGGCGTACTGCGCGTGTCCACTGCCGGTCGCTCCAGGAATCTGGCTCGCTCGCGACGATGCCGTTGCGTATCCCCGCGCGAGTGCCACCTGGTCAATGAAGCCATCGCCTGCACGAAAGCGCGCCTGCACGATTGACGGTGCGAGGTAGGGCCAGCGTGCTCGCGCCTCATCTCCGCTGAGTAGCTCAACATCGTCGAGACCAAAACCACGCTGCAGTTCCACAAGGTCGCGCGCCTTCGCCGCTGATGAGTCTGTTCGACTGCAGAAGAGATAGCCCTGCTGAAGGATCCCGAGATCCCAGTCGTCTAATCCTGTGCGCTCGGCAAAGTTCAAATAGAGATCAACACCTTCGCGAACCAGTGCTAACTCTTCAGCGTTGTCGTGCTGCAAACGAAATGCACCGGTTGCCGCCGCGGTGGTGAGTGAAGCGATCTTGTTGCGGCGTTCGATCACGAGCACCTGAAGTCCCGCACGCGCTGCAAAAAAGGCGCTTGCGGCACCAGAGATCCCACCGCCGATGATTACAAGGTCGACAGTAGATGGGAGTGCCCCGTCGACGATCTCGGGGCCGCGCACCTCGTCACGCGGCGCGCTCATGTCGCGGTGGCTGCCGCGACGCGTGCCGCATGGAGCCGTGCCGCCAGCACAGCGCTGTCGCGCGGATCAACTCCGTCAAGAAAGCGTGGCCCGAGGCCGAAACCTGCGGCACCAGCGGCGAGAAGGTCAGGGATCTCTGCCAGCGTGACATTAGTTGGCACGATGCGAGAGGCGGAACTCGGCGCAAGTGCTGCACGAATGAATGCGGGCGCGTTGATCGCCGACCCGGGGAAGAGCTTCACGTGCGTTGCACCGGCGCGCTCCGCCAGGGCGATCTCAGTTGGCGTGAAGGCACCAGGAAGCCAGTCGACGCCAGCAGCAGCACATGCTGCGCCGATTGTTGGGTCGGTGATCGGCGAGACGATGATGCGCGCGCCAGCAGCAATCATGCGCGTTGCCGTGGCGGCGTCATAGACGCTCCCAACTCCGACAGCGATGTCAGGGTGCGAGCGCGCAAGTGCGGCAATCCCTGCCACGACGGCCGCCTCGGCACCCGATCCGCGCAAGAAGAGCTCGAGCGCAGGAACTCCTGCGGTGCGGCATGCGTTGGCCCAGCCAGCAAGCACCGCAGCATCTTGCGCATCGGTTGCGGGTAAGAGACGCGTCGCCGCAAGTGTGGCGAGTGGTCGAACGGCTGCTCCCATGGGGGCGAGTATCCCACGATCGCTGTTCCGAATGCCCCCAAGCCACCTGATACGCTCGCGTTATGCCAAAGACGATCATCGACAAGATCTGGGACGAGCACGTTGTGAGCGCTGCGCCTGGTGCACCCGCGATCCTCGCGATCGACCTCCACCTCGTCCATGAGGTGACGAGCCCTCAGGCATTCAGCGGACTTCGCGCTCGCGGGCTGCCGGTACGGCGACCCGATCGAACGATTGCCACCGCTGACCACTCCGTACCAACCACCCCCCACGACCTCCCGATCGCCGACCAAGCAGCGGCCAACCAGGTGCGGCAGCTCGAGCAGAACTGCGCGGATTTCGGCGTGCCGCTTCATGGTTGGGGCTCAGCACATCAAGGGATCGTTCATGTCATCGGGCCAGAACTCGGTCTCACCCAGCCCGGGAGCACGATCGTCTGCGGCGACTCCCACACCGCAACCCATGGCGCATTCGGCGCGCTCGCATTCGGCATCGGCACCAGTGAAGTAGAGATGGTGCTCGCGACACAATGCCTCCTGCAACGTAAGCCGAAGAGCTACCTCGTCCGTGTTGACGGTCAACTCAAGCCAGGTGTCTCCGCAAAGGACATCATCCTTGCCCTCATTGCACGAATCGGTGTCGGCGGTGGAACCGGCCATATCTTTGAATACGCAGGATCTGCAATCCGCACCCTCTCGATGGAAGAGCGCATGACGATCTGCAACATGAGCATCGAGGGTGGCGCGCGCGCAGGGCTCATTGCGCCAGATGAGACGACGTTTGCCTATCTCAAGGGTCGAGCGCATGCACCGCAGGGTGCTGCGTGGGAGAAATCCGTTGACTACTGGCGCACGCTCACCAGCGACGCCGACGCACGCTACGACAAGGAGATCGTGATCGATGCCGATGCGCTCGAGCCGATGGTGACCTACGGCACGAACCCCGGCATGGGCCTGCCGATCAGTGGCCGCCTTCCTGATCCGTCGCAGGAGAGCGACCCTGCTGCGGCACGTGCGCTCGCGAATGCGCTCACCTATATGGACCTCACCGCGGGTGCACCAATCCTCGGCCAGCCGGTGAACACCGTCTTTATCGGAAGCTGCACGAACGGGCGGATCAGCGACCTGCGTCTCGCGGCGAATGTGCTCAAAGGGCGCACGATCGCGTCTGGCCTCCGGCTCATGGTCGTGCCAGGCTCAACCGACGTGAAGCGCCAGGCCGAGCGTGAAGGACTCGACCGCATCTTCCGCGCCGCGGGCGGCGACTGGCGCGAGGCCGGCTGCTCGATGTGCATTGCCATGAATGGCGACCAGCTCGCCCCCGGCGAGTACGCGATCAGCACGTCGAATCGAAACTTCGAGGGGCGCCAGGGGAAGGGTGGACGCACCTTCCTCGCCTCGCCGCTCACCGCTGCAGCGACGGCGCTCACCGGCCGCATCACCGACCCACGAACCATCGACCATGCGAGGCAGGCATGAGCGCCCCGAAGGTCGGGCGCTTCACAAGCGCAGCGATTCCGCTCCCCCTCGAGAACATCGACACGGATCAGATCGTTCCTGCGCGCTACCTCAAGGTGATCGATAAGGCGGGACTTGCAGAGGCGCTCTTCCGCGACTGGCGCTTCAACGCCGATGACACGATGAAGGTGCCCCCATTCATCCTTGACGAGCCGCGCTATCGCGGTCGCTCGATCCTCGTTGCGGGCGAAAACTTCGGCAGTGGCTCGAGCCGCGAGCACGCACCATGGGCGCTCCTTGCATTTGGCATCAAGGCAGTGATCGCAACCAAATTTGCCGACATCTTCATGAATAATGCGCTCAAAAACGGTCTTTTGCCGATCGTCGTCCCCCACGATCTTCATGCACAACTCCTCGCGATGGCCGCAGACGATGGCGCGAGTGAGATCACGATCGATCTTGCAGCAGCAACACTCGAAAGTGGGGCCGGGGAACCGTATCTCTTCCCGATTGACTCCTTCAACCAGAAGATGCTGGTCGAGGGTCTCGATGAACTAGATTACGTTCGTACACACAGTGAAGAGATTGCAGCGTATGAGTCGACGCATCCACGAACGATTGATACGCGCGGCACATCACCGGAAGGAAGAACCACATGAGCGACGATCCGTACAAGCGATCAAGTGATCCGGCAAAGCGCCATTCGGCGGCGATGACCGATGGACCCGACCGCGCGCCGGCACGTGCGATGCTCAAGGCGGTCGGCTTTACCGACGAGGATCTCGCCAAGCCGATCATCGGCGTTGCGACCACCTGGATCGAGACGATGCCGTGCAACTACAACCAACGGGAGTTGGCCGAAGCGGTAAAACGCGGCATTCGGCGCGCCGGTGGAACCCCGATGGAGTTCGGCACCATTTCGGTCTCCGACGGCGTGGCGATGGGCACCGAGGGGATGAAGGCCTCGCTCATCTCCCGCGAGGTGATCGCGGATTCAATCGAGCTCGTTGCCACAGGGCACAGCTTCGACGGACTCGTCTGCCTCACCGGCTGCGACAAGACGAGCCCTGGTGCGGCCATGGCGCTCGGCCGCCTCGATATCCCAGGACTCGTCCTCTACAACGGGACCATCCTCCCTGGCACATTTAAAGGTCGCGACGTCACGGTGCAGAGCGTCTTCGAGGCGGTTGGCTCGTACCGCGCCGGCACGATCACGTCGCAGGAGCTCTGGGATCTTGAGAACGCCGCCTGTCCGGGGGCCGGCGCCTGCGGTGGTCAGTTCACCGCCAACACGATGAGCATGGCGCTCGAGGTGCTCGGACTCTCCCCCGCCGGGCTCAACGGCATTCCCGCCACCGACCCGGAGAAGATTGCCGCTGCAGAACGCTCCGGCGAAATCGCCATGCAGTTGGTGCGCGACGATCTCCGCCCGCGCGCGATCGTAACCGAGCGCGCCCTTGAGAATGCGATTCGTGCCGTTGGCGCAACGGCTGGATCTACCAATGCGGTCTTGCACCTTCTCGCGATCGCACGAGAGTTCAACCTCCCACTCGAAATCGAAGCGTTTGAGCGCCTCGGTGAATCAACACCTGTCATTGGAAACTTGATTCCAGGCGGAAGTTACGCGGCGCTCGATCTGCATCGCGCAGGTGGCGTTGCCCTCGTCTTGCGCGAACTCGCAGCAGGAGGCCTCCTTCATGGAGCCGAGCGCAGTGTCGACGGGCGCACGATGAGCGCGATTGCCGCCGGTGCAACGGAGCGCGCAGGCCAAGATGTGATTCGATCGATCAGCAACCCGCTCAAGAAGACCGGTGGCCTCACTGTGCTTCGCGGCAACCTCGCACCCGAAGGTTCGATCGTGAAACTTGCAGGACACGAGCGCCTGCATCATCGCGGGCCTGCACGCGTCTTCGATTCCGAGGAGGCTGCGTTCGCTGCAATCCGCAAGAACTCAATCGTTGCCGGCGACGTGGTCGTGATTCGCTACGAGGGTCCAGTTGGCGGCCCAGGGATGCGCGAGATGCTCGCCGTGACGGCGGCGCTTGTCGGGCAGGGGCTCGGAGATGCGGTTGCGCTCATCACCGACGGGCGCTTCTCCGGCGCAACCCACGGCTTCATGGTGGCCCACATCGCCCCGGAGGCGGCCCTTGGCGGGCCACTTGCCCTCGTCGCTGACGGCGACACGATCGAGATCGACGTCATCGCCCACGAGCTGCGCCTCCACGTCGAGGCGGAAGAACTCGCCGGGCGCCGAGCCGCATGGACGCCGCCCGCACCTCACTACGTGGGCGGTGTCTGGGCGAAGTACGCTGCACTCGTGAGCAGCGCCTCAGACGGCGCGATTACCACTGGGGCGCGCCTTGGCCGCGCCCTCAAGGAGACGGAGGGATCATGAGCAGCCCTAAGGCAATCGACCCCCGTGACCCCCGCCGAGGCCTCCGTGGCCTTGATGCCCCGCCGATTCCTGGTGGCGATGCGATTGACCCTGACACGGCGGCTCGAGCTGAGGCCGACGAGCGCCAGGGGATCCGTAGCCTGAAGATCATCGTTGGCGGACTCGTTGGCGCAACGCTCCTCTTCACCTTTATCGACGTCGTGCTCCAACTGCGCCGCTAGCATGAGCGGCGCCACATCGCGCTTCAACGCACAGCCGGCCGAACACTTTCCGAGCGGGCTCCCCTCGCTCGATCTTGATCAAGCACTCCTCGCAAAGATTGGCGCTGAGGCGGCCGACGATCTCGTCACACTCATTCGTGCAGAGAGCGTAAATCCGCCCGGGAACGAGACGCGCGCTGCACGTGCCCTCATCAAGCTTCTTGAACGCGAGGGCCTTGTGCCAGAGTTCTACGAGCCGATCCCCGACCGTGGCAATGTGAGTGTGCGCCTCCGGGGTTCAGCGTCAACTGAGAATCCATCACTGGACCCGCGCGATCCAGCAAGCGGTGCACTCCTCCTTTTTGCACACCTCGATGTTGTTCCCGCCAACCAAGATGGCTGGACCGTCGACCCATTCGCAGGAGTGGTGAGCGAGGGCTACGTCTGGGGTCGCGGCGCCGTTGACATGAAGGGCGCGCTCGCAGTGCAAGTTGGGGTGATTCGCCTGCTCTGCGCCCGCGCGCGTGCAGCGGGACTCAACCCCGCAACCGATCCGATCCCTGGCCTGCGACGCGATATCATCCTTACCGCCACAGCCGACGAAGAGACCGGCGGCGATGAAGGAATCGCTCTCGTCTTGCGTGACCGCCGCCACTGGCTCGACGCGGCCGTCGCCCTTACGGAGGCGGGTGGTGTGACGATCACAGCCGCAGGGAAACGGATCTATCCGATTCAGGTCGCCGAGAAGGGGTTTGCGCGCTTTGCCCTCACAATCAGCGGTCGTTGGGGGCACGCGTCGATGCCCGATTGTGACAACGCTCTCCTCCGTGCAGCCCTTGTCGTTGAGCGTGTTTCTACCCCTGGACCGGTGCAGTTTGTGCCAGAGAACGAAGCCCTTGTCACCGCCCTTCGCGCCGCCCTCCCCGCCACGGCAGTTGGCGGCCTTGAACAGCTCCTCGACGAAGAGTCATTCAAAGATGCCGCGCCACTCAACGCACGCGCGCGCACTGGCGGGTGTGCACCAGAACTCTTGCGCGCCCTGCGCGCCGTCTTGCGCGACACCTTTGCGCCGACGATCCTTTCCTCGGGGATTCGCTCCAACGTGCTCCCTGGTTCTGCAACGCTCACCGTTGATAGTCGCATTCTTCCTGGGACGAGTGCCGATGACGCGCGCGCAGCAATGATTGCGCGCATTGGCAGCGACCTTGCACCATTCGTCAAAGTGGATCTCACCGAATATGGCGCGGCGGTGAGCAACAATCTTGACCATGAGATTCTCGGCATCGCATCGGCAGCGATTCGCGCACGCGACAGCGAGGCGCTCGTGATGCCGGTCGTTGCACCGTGGGCAACCGATGCGAAGACAACGGTGCCAGCGGGGATTGCAACCTACGGATTCTCGCCGTATCTCCTCGATCCGGAAGAGCGTTTCATGGAGCGCTTCCACGGAATCAACGAGCGCGTATCTCTTGAGGCGCTCGCGTGGGGCGTCGCAGTGCTTTACGACGTCACGATGGGGTACGCGGGGGAGTAATCGGAGCACGTGTAGCAAGCGCTGCAACTGCAGCAGCAACGAGTCCGCGCTCTGCAGCTGGAAGTCGACGGACAAGATCGACGAACTGCTCTGCACGGCCGCGATCAATGCGCGTGAGGAGCGCCTCTCCTGTTGGCGCAAGGCTGCAAAGGCGCAAGCGCTTGTCTTCTGACGGCGCCGCTTGGAGAAACTTGCGGGCGAATAGGAAGTCGACGAGTCGGCTCGTTGCCGAATGCGATCGGCCAAGCTCCGCAGCGATCTGTTTCACCGAGCGCGCGCGTCCATCGGCAAGGAGATAGAGCGTCGCGACTTGTGGCAGTGAGAGGTCGCTCGGGGCAAGTTGCTGTGCGGTCGAGAGGACGAGCTCGCGCCAAAGACGGCGAATGGAAACGATACGCCCGCCGATCTCGCCGAGGCTCTGCCGGCGGCGGGCAACGTCGTCGAGTGGCGAGGTGGCCCGGCCCCTCCCCACGGTGGTGGGGAGGCGACTGCGCAGCCCTTCTGCCGCACGGGTGAGTTCAGCAAGGCGGCCCTTTCGAAGTGTATGCATACACGCATAGAATAGCGCAGAGTCGAGCGAGCGCGAGTAGCATCAGGCGAATGAGCGGATCGAGTGCATGGATCTTCCCTGGGAAGGG
>JBJSXZ010000037.1:0-15426 GCA_046086645.1 Candidatus Limnocylindrus sp. | reverse complement strand
CACCAGGTCTCCAGAACTAGTGATTTCAGGGATCGGGGTTGTGCGATCACCAGCAGCGAGCTGTCGAATGTCGACACGGTCCCAACGCCCTCGGATGCGGTGACCGCCAAGATCGAACGTGAAATCTTTCTCCACGTACGCTGGCCTTGTACCGCCCGCCAACTCGATAGCGCGGAACTTGCTAATTGCCTCGCTGGCAGCTGAACGGCGTGCTGCCTCGTGAGCACGAGAGATGAAGCCTGCGCTCTGCCAGTTGCGATCGATCGCGGCCTCTAGCGCGTCGATCGCGGGCGGCTCGCCGCGCATCTGGCCTCGATGGAATTCGGCAACTGCTGCATGGAGCGCTGAACCGTAGATCGCTGCGTGGTGCGGCGGTAGAGGAATCTTGAGGCGCTGTTGATAGTGATAGCGCAGTGGGCAGGCAAGGTAGGCCTCGATCGCCGTGAAGCTGAGTGTGAGCGGCCCCTGGTCAATCGTGAGCGCTCCTCGCGCTGCCAGTGCCGGCAGGCGTGGTGGAGCAACCGCAAGCCCAGCAATACGATCGCCCGCCTCCTCTGGAAACGGTGACTCTTCGAGTTGCGCGCGCGAGAGGTCTAATGCCTCAGCAACGAAGCGGCTCACCTTGCGCGCCCGGACGCCGCTCACAGCGCGCTCTGCTGCGCTGAGATAAAGGCGTACCCGGGCACGCGTGATCGCAACGTAGGCAAGCCGACGCTCTTCACGGAGCGCCTCTGCGTCGAGCAGATTCGGTTGATCGGGGGTGCGGGGATCCTCTGGAACTACCTGTTCGGTGCCACCGAGTTCTGCCGCCAACGTAAGTGGAGCTGCCCTGCCACGTGCTGGGAAGCGGCCTTCCACGAGGTTGGGCACAAATACAATCGGGAATTCCAGCCCCTTAGCCTGGTGAATCGTAAGGATCGAGACAGCATCTAGGTCGAGATCAACATCCACAGCAGAAGGGTCATCCCCCGCCTCCCCTAGCTCCTCAAGGTACTGAATCAAAAACGGCACGCGATCCAATTCGAGAAGTCGACTCCGCGAACGAACCACATCGAACAGTCTCCCAATATTACGAATCTGCTCGTCGGCCTCGGGGGTGGCTTCGCGTGTGAGTTCGGCTAGTAGCCCGCTATCTCGCAACCAGCGGTAGAGCACCTCGCCGCTCGTCCGCTCCGCACTCTCCGTGACGATCTCCGCCAATCGTCCGAGGAGTTCAGTGGTGGCGGTGTTCCCTGCACCCGTCTCGGCGAGTGCGGTGCGCAGCGAGACGTGCGTGCGACGCGCCGTGCCGACCGCCGTTGCAAGGAGGGCTGGCGGAACCTGGAAGCGCGGATTAGCGGCGATAAAGAAGAGTGGCGCGGGTGCCTCTGGATCTGCCGCATGGCGGAGGCCCGCAAGTAAGAGGCGGACCTCGGGTCGTCCATAGAGTCCGGCCGCTCCGCTTGAGCGCCAGGCGATCTGCGCCATATTCAAGCTGCGGGTCACATCGCCCGCATCAACGTGTGCTCGCAGCAGCACTGCGTGATCGCGGAGGGCTCGTCCGCTCGCTACCGAAGCTGCAATCTCGTTTGCAATCCAATCTGCCTCATCTGCAGTCGTGCGGAATCGTCGAAATGCGACTGGTTCACTGGTTGGGGCCCCGAGGACTGCAACGAGATCTTTTGAGATGCCGATCTTTACCTCAAGACGCTCTGGGTCGTTGTAGCGGATCAGTGATCGCGCCGCCCGCAAGATCGGAGCCGTACTCCGATAGTTCTTGGTCAAAACAACTTTCGTCACATCGGGGTAGCGATCAACAAACCCGAGAATATTGCCGAGGGCCGCCCCGCGGAAGCGGTAAATCGACTGATCGTCATCACCCACCGCGGTGAGGTTCCGGCTCCCAGAGGCAATACGGTCAACGAGAGAGCCCTGCAATCGATTTGTATCTTGATATTCGTCCACGAGGATCCACTGGTGCCGATCGCGCGTGCGCGCGAGTACGAGAGGATCGTTCTTCAGGAGTTCATGGGCGAGAAACACCTGGTCGCCGAAATCCAACAGACCCCTCGTCGCAAGAATCGAGCGGTAGGTACGGAACGCCGAGGCAAGCTCGCCATGCTCTTCGCCAAGGCGCTGAAGAGCGTCTGCGTACTCGTTGAGTTCTTGCGCCAACGCAGGTTCAACCTGGTCATTCCGTGCCGCCTTCGCCCGGTCAATGAGTGACTGCCCAAACGCAGCAATCCCTTCGGCGTCGACGCCCTCATCCTTTACTCTCGAGAAATATGCTGCGATATCGCCAAGGAATGAGGTGGGATTACCGAGGGGAAGGAAGCGTTTTAGCCCAAGCTCGAACACGTGCTCGCGAAGGAGGAGCACCACCTCGGCGCGTCCGAGAACGCGAAGATCACCGGCAATGCCGAGTCGATGGGCGTTCTCGCGCAAGAGTTCATCGCCCCATGCATGGAATGTCTTGATCGGCGTGGTTGCATATCCGTACGGGACCAGGCGGTCGACACGTGCCTGCATCTCTTCTGCTGCGCGGTCGGTAAACGTCAGTGCGAGGATCTCCTCCGGAAGAGCACGTTTGCTCGCAATAAGCCACGCGATACGTCGAGTAATAACGTGCGTCTTACCCGTCCCTGCGCCGGCTACAACCAGGAGCGGACCCACTCCGTGTGTCACGGCAGCGTACTGCTCGTCATTAAGGTCGTTGACGAGTCCTGCGAGGTCTGGGTCTACCTCGGTTGGCCGCGGTGGGAGGAGCCCACCCCAGACGGGTACCTGTTCATTGCGCAGCCCACGGTCAGAATCTGTGCCGCCTCGCTGAGGGGCGCGGGGGGTCACCGCTTTGCGGGGCCGTGGCGTGGGGCGGCAAGGGCGGCTGCGATCGCAGCGCCCTCCTCTTCGCCAATCGTGACCTCTCCACGACCTGCTGTGATCTGCTTGACGTAGACACGCGTTCCCGCGCGAGAGTGAATCGACGTCAACACGGCACCATCGCCACGTTCGTCGAGGAGTGCGAGCGCGCTGCTCTGACCGCCGCCCACATCCTCAAACGCTTGGAAGTGGATGAGGCCAATGCGACTGATCGCCTGCGGCAGGGCGGCCTCAAGTTGCTCGAGCCGCTCTCCAACAGATGCCAGTTGATCGCCTTGTGTGCGTAATGCGTGGAGCGCCTTCGCCAACCTGCCGTCTCCGTCGCTCCCCGCTTCATCAAGCAAGAGCCCAGCAAGCGTCTGACGTGCGCCGCGGGCCTGCAACAGGGCGAGCACTGCGAGGAGGGTGCCGAGGATGCCGACGAGAAGGCCGGCAATCGCGAAGAGGAGCAGTTGATCAGTTGCCACGGGGCGATCCTAGCAGCCGCCCGACCTAGACCGCCCGCGTCGGGTATCCTCAGCGCAAGAGTCGAGGAGGCACAGTGGCAAAACGAGAGAAGCGATTCCGTCCAGACCAGCGCCCAAAGCAGGCGGCAAAGTCTATCCCACGCCGCGGTCTCACCCCAGCTGAAGAGGCCGCTGCCGCCGCATACGAGGCGACCCTCGCGCCAGTACGCCCAACAGCACCACGCCCAACCGCCGCGCCGCTCATCGGCACGCGTGCCGCTGCGGCGCAGCGCCTCTCCGCAGAATTGGCCGAGGAGCTCCCCGTCGTCCGGCGAGATCTCCGCCGTATCGCGCTCACCTACGGAGCAATGCTCGCCCTGCTCGCGATCATCTGGTTCGCCGCAACCTCGACAGGACTCATCAGCGCCTAGGCGCGCCCGCTAAACGCCTCGCCCAATCGCAAGTCCTGCGAGGGCCGCAAGAACCCCAAAGACGAGTGAGCCCAGCGCATAGATTGCCGCCCCACTGAGCTCACCACCAGTGCTAAGGCGAGCCACCTGTACAGCAAACGTCGAGAAGGTTGTGAATCCGCCGAGCAACCCAATGATCGCAAACGATCGAAGATCTTCCGGGAGCATGCTGCGCTCGATGACCAGTGCAACGAGCAATGCGGCGAGGAACGAACCTGCCGTGTTGATCAATAGGGTGCCGAACGGTGCGGGTGCACCAATAACTTCAGCAGATCGATCAAGCGCGGCGCGCGCTATTGTCCCGACCGCACCGCCGATCGCGATGAGCATGATTTCACGTATGCTCATGAGCGAGCCACTTCATCAAGGAATGATCGACTTCGCGGGTCACTACCGTAGAGCAGACGGATCGAGTCGCGCAGTGCACAATTAATCTCCTGCATCACTGCCGCCGGAATTCGTAGCGTAACCATCTCTTCTGGAGCATAGCGTCGTAATGCGCGCAGTAGCCGAAGCGCCGAACTGCTGAGCTCATCGCCGCCAGGATGTTCGATGCAGCGGATCCCGCCCGCCTCAGCGTCCCAACGTAGCACCTCACCCTCACGTGGTGGGCGGGCACAGTCAAGGCACCCATTGAGCTGTGGAGCCTCACCTGCTGCATCGAGTAGGGCGAGTTCGGCCCACCGCGCAACCAGCATGTCTGGCGCCTCGCATTCCAGGAGATCCCAGGCGCGAAGGAGCACGGCATACAGCGCAGGGTCTGGCTGCTCCTCGCTCGTAGCCCGTTCGACCAGTTCAGCGACGTACCAGGCAACTGCTGTACTTTGGAGACGGGAGCGTAAGCCGAGCCAGACGCGGAGGGGGCGAACCTGGGTAACGACATCGAAGGTGCGGCCAGCGGCGAGCCCGAGGCTCAGCTCTGCAAATGGTTCCACACCACCGCCGAGGCGACTTGTCGGCTTTCGTACCCCCTTGGCAATCGCCTTGAACTTACCCCGGTCTGGCGATACGAGGGTCAAGACACGGTCGGCCTCACCGAGGCGAAAGCGCGAGGTCACGACCGCCATCAGACTCGTGGTGCGACGTGCAGTCATGTCGCGCAGGGTAGCATTACGCCTGTAGCCGACAGCGACCTAGGGGAGGCATATGGCAAACGCAGAGGCTCCAGGGGGAAACCTGCTCGACTTCGACCTTGATGCGCTCGTCGCAGCAACAGACTCCGAGATCTTGAAGTTGCTGGATGAGTGGGCCGAACTCCTGACCGCGCCGATGTATGAGCAGATCCGCTACCACATGGGCTACGGAGACCTCCACGCAAAGCCAGGGAAGCGGATGAGACCTCTCCTCGGCCTCCTCACCTACTCTGCACTTGCGAGCGACTGGGGACGCGCACTCCCTGGAGCCGCTGCAGTGGAACTTGGCCATAACTTCAGCCTTGTGCATGACGACATTGAAGACGGCGACCAGGAACGGCGTGGACGTTCTACCCTCTGGGTGCGCGAAGGCGTACCGCAGGCAATCAACACTGGGGATGCGCTGTTCACGATCAGCCGAGTTGCACTTCATCGCCTCACCGAACTCGGGTTCACCGACGCGAAGGTTCTCCGGCTGATGAAGCTCTACGACGAAACCTGCCTCCGCCTTTGTGAAGGTCAGTACATGGACATTGCAGCGAGTTCGAGAAGCGAAATGCAGAGCGTCGAGCACTACTTCGAAATGATCGGCCGCAAGACTGCGGCGTTGATCTCAGGCTCCGTTGAATCTGGCGCAATCCTCGCTACCGATGACGAGGCGACGATCGATGCGTTCCGTCGCTTTGGTTGGGCCCTCGGCCTTGCCTTCCAATTGAATGACGATCTTCTCGGAATTTGGGGGGACGAGGCCGCCACAGGGAAAAAGCCGACCGACCTGGCGAGACATAAGAAGACCCTGCCGGTCCTCTATGCATTTGAGCGCGCCGAAGGCTCTGATCGCGAGACACTCACCCGAATTTATGCGACTGCAGAACCTGCAGCAGACCTACTCATGGCGGGGCTAGAGGTGCTTGAGCGCCTTGGCGCGCGGGAGTACACGCGGGGCGAAGCACTTGCCTGGCGCCAACGGGCGCTTGATGAGATCCGAAGCGTGAAGGCTCTCAACCCGCAGGCGCTCCAGCGCCTAGAAGAGATTATGACGAAGGTGATTTCCGCCTAGATCTCCTCAGCAGCATGCCCGTTGGTGTGGTCCCAGCGAACCCGCACCTTCCCCACGCGACGACCGGCGGCTTTGACCACCGTGATCGAGAACGGTGCAACGCTCACGGTGTCGCCAACGACAGGGACGCGCCCAATACGGTGGTAGACAAATCCCCCGACAGTGTCGTACTCCTCATCGTCCTCAAGGGTCAGCCCTGGATCGATGAGACTGGTGAGTTCTTCGATATCGGCACGTCCATCAATGATGGCCTCACCGGCCCCAACGCGCAATAGCATCGGCTCCTCCTCGTCAAATTCGTCCTGGATCTCGCCGACGATCTCTTCCAGAAGATCCTCGATGGTTACGAGACCCGCCGTGCCACCGTACTCATCGAGCACGATCGCCATGTGCACCTTGCGGCGCTGGAGCTCATTCAAGAGATCGTCGACCGCTTGCGACTCTGGGACGAAAATCGCTGGTCGCATGATGTCGCGCAGCATTGGGCGCGTCCCGCCAGCAGCAATGATGCGAAGGAGGTCTTTCGCATACAGTACGCCAACAACGTGATCGATCGAACCCTTATACAGGGGCGTGCGACTGTGGCCCTCTTTAAGGACGACGGCTACCGCCTCATCAAAAGTGGCACTCTCGTCTATCGCGATAATGTCAATGCGAGGAACCATAACCTCGTGTAGTTTTGAGTCGCCAAGCCCCATGACTGCAGAGATCATCTGCTCTTCTTCGGCCTCAAGGACACCCTGCTCACTCCCCTGCTCAACAATGAGGCGAATCTCTGCCGCCGAGAGGGCGGGGGTACGCGTCGGGTCGATGCCGAAGGGGCGCGAGACGGCACGAGTCACCGTCACGAGGACGACAACGAGCGGGCTCACCACCCTGGCGAAGAGTGAGAGCGGACCTGCCGCGATCAGCGAGATGCGATCGGGACTGCCCAGCGCGAGCGCCTTCGGGAGTAGCTCGCCCAACACGATGGAGACGAGCGAGACAAGAAGCGTGACGAGTAGGAGGGCCACTGCACCAGCACGCTCACCGAAGAGCGGGATCTCTGAGAGTGGAGCAGTTACAACCTCGACGATGCTGACGGCAGCGACTGCGGAAGCGAGTGCGCCTAAGAACGTGATCGCTACCTGAATCACTGCAAGGAACCGACCCGGATCACGGAGAAGGCGCTGCACGCGAACGGCACGTTGATCACCTGAATCTGCGAGTTCGTCGATTCTGGTGCGCCGCACCGTAACGAAGGCTATCTCCGCGGCAACGAAGAATCCGTTGAGAACGATCAACAAAAGGATAAGGCCTAAGTCACCGAGAACAGGCATCATTCTGCCTTGCTAAGTGGGCGAGCTGGGATCCCGACCACTAGGTCTCCGGACTTCACATCGGTTGTGATCACCGCGCCAGCACCACTCTTCGACCTCGCCCCCATCACGACAGGTGCAACAAGGAGGGTGCCGACGCCAGTGAATACACCCTCACCGATCACAGTTGCGTGCTTCTCCTTGCCATCGAAGTTTGCCGTGATCGTGCCGGCGCCAATGTTTGCACTAGCACCAATTTCGACATCGCCAAGATACGAGTGGTGGCCGATCTTTACACCGGCTTGAACGCGTGCCGATTTCAATTCTGCAAAGTTACCAATATGGACCCTGCTCTCAATCTCACATCCCGGTCGCACATGCGCGTATGGCCCGACATCGACTGCATCATGCAACGTTGAGCCTTCCACCATGCTTGCTGTGATCACGCAGTCCGTGCCGATTGAACTTTCGATAATGCTGGAGTGCGAGCCGATTCTGCTCCGTGCACCAATCGTTGTAACGCCGGATAGTGCAACGCCAGGTTCGATGATCGCGTCGGGTGCAATCGTAACGAAGGGTTCAATCCACGTAGTCGTCGAATCGAGGATCAGGACTCCTGCTGCCATGTGTGCGTCATTGATGCGATCGCGCAATCTAGCAGCTGCGTCGGCGAACTGGCTTCGATCGTTCACCCCTTCAAGCTCGGTCGAGTCACCAACATAGAGGCCAGCGGGCGTGCCGGCGCGTGCTGCAGCGGCAACTAGGTCAGTGAGATAGATCTCTCCGCTTGCCGCAGAGGGGGCGAGTGCCGTGATCTTCTGGTCCAGCCAGGCTCGATCAACGGCGTAGAGGCCAGCATTGACGAGGTTATTTTCACGCTCCTCCTCTGTTGCATCGCGCTCCTCAATCACGCTGAGCACCTTTCCCTCGTCGTTGCACGCAACGCGACCGAAGCCGGTCGGATCGTCCGCGACAAATGCCGCAAGTGCAAGCGGCGCATTTGCGGCAGCACGCGCCTCAGCGACACCGAGAATCTCAGCAGGAGTGAGTAGCGGCGTGTCGCCGCAGGCGATCACCACCTCGGTCACGTCACGTGGAAGAACGGCAAGCGCATTTCTCATGGCATCCCCAGTTCCTCGCGGCTCTGCTTGAACCGCCACTAGCGTCCCCGCGGGGAGAGCTGCACGTAGTGATTCGGTTGCTGGCGAGAGTACGACGACGGAGGATTCAATGCCTGAAAGGCGAGCCGCATCCAGAGTCCAGAGCGCCATGGGTCGGCCGAGCAGCGGATGGAGCACCTTGGGCTGTGCCGAGTGCATCCGCGAGCCAGCGCCAGCTGCGAGAACCACGACCGTGACGCCAGCAAGGCGTACGGAGCGATCTTGTGCAAGTGTCATTGGGAAGAGTCTAACTGACCCTCTGGGCGATTGCCTCGATCTCGACCAGACCCCCCTTCGGGAGCGCCGCGACCTGGATCGTCGAGCGTGCTGGGAAGGGTTCAGCAAAATAGCGTGCGTAGATCTCGTTCACCGCTGCGAAGTTGGCGAGGTCGACCATGAAGATCGTCGTCTTCACCACATCGTTGTAGGAGAGGCCAGCGGCCCTGAGAAGCGCGCCCAGGTTATCGAGGGCCTGTTCTGCCTGGGCTGTCACTCCCTCGGTCAAGAGGCCGGTGGTCGGATCTATGCCGAGTTGCCCCGAGCAGTAAACAGCGTCCTCGCTCTCTATTGCAGGGCTATAGGGGCCGATCGCTGCGCCAATTCCATCACCCCGTACCGCTCGCTTCATTGAGCCTCCTCTGCTATCAGTGCTGTGACCATGACGCGCGGTAGGTGCCCTTCTGGAAGAAGGAGCTCACCACGGGCACGTGCTTCGCGGACAATGGCGCCAGCCTCGTCCGCTTCACCACGTGAAGGATAGAGGAGAAAGAGGCTTGGTCCAGAGCCGGAGAGCGCAGGCGCCCGTCCGAGCAAGCGGCCAAGCTCATGACCGAAGGGGCGCAACCAGGGGGCAAGCGCTCGCGCTGGCGCAAGCAGGTCATTCGCCGTAGCAAGCACACTCATTCGCTGAAGCAACTGCGCAGGGCTCATCCCCAACTGCAACTCCTCGGCTAGGTGGCGCGAGCTCACCTGCGCCGCCCCCCACGCAGGATCACGGAGCCCCGCCGCAAAGGCGGCGAACACATCTGGCGTGTAGAGCGGAAGATCTGGTGTAATGATCAGCACCCCTGGTGCAGGCTCGCGGAGATCCGGCAACGGCGTGACACGTTCGCCGCGACCCTCCATCAAGACGAGGCCCCCCGCAAGGAAGAGGGGCACGTCTGAGCCGATCTCAGCAGCAATCTCGTACAGCGTTGCCTCCGGAATCTGCTGGCGCGTCAGGCGAAGCGCTCCGCGCACTACTGCTGCGGCGTCGCTTGAACCACCACCGAGACCGGCAGCGATTGGGAGGCGCTTCTCGAGCACTATGTCGAGCGGGGGGACGGCGAGATGCGTGCGCAAGAGACGCAGTGCTCTGAGGATGAGATTCTCGCCATCAACCGAAACAGCATCTCCAACAATATGCAGTTCGTCGGCCGCTGACTTGGCATTGATACGTAGTGAGAGCCGATCCCCATCGGCAAGGCGCGCGACGACCGAGTGGAGGTCGTGATAGCCATCAGGACGCCTTCCCACAATCGCCAGCGTGAGGTTGATTTTTCCATGTGCCTCCACCTCGATCCATCCGCCGCCTGATCCTTTCCGCCGCTGATAGTTGCTCCTCGACGCAGGCTCAGCGTGCGTACGATACCGACGCGTCTCATGCGCCCCTTCAGCTGCGGTCAATTCTGGAAGTGCGCCGAGGAGTTGCACCCAGTCTGTCGTCCCAAGAGCCTGGGCACGTAGATCGGGGTCGAGTCCCACCTGTTTCAGCGCCGCGACAATGCGCGCCTGGCTGATGGGAAGCGCGTGCGGAAGAGCGTTCCTGAGTTTCTTGCGCCGTTCTCTGAAGCCTGCCTGGACCAAGCGCCAGAGGCGTGCTTCATCCTCGGCGCTCAGTGCAAATTCATCGTCTCCCGCACGTGTATCAAGTACGAGGATTGCCGAGTCAACGGCAGGAACCGGCTCAAATGCTTCGCGTGGCACCCTTCGCAGAATGCGCGCGCGACAGCGCGCCTGAACGAACGCGGTCAAATATGACCAGTCGCCAACATCCGCAGCCACACGCTCAGCAACCTCAAGCTGGACGAGTAAGACGATCTTCGTTGCTGGATGCTCCGCAAGGAGGAGGCGGTGGAGCAACGGACTTGTGACATGATACGGAATATTGGCAATGACGCGCCACGGTGCATCAGGTGAAACAAGCGAATCAAGGTCAAGCTGCAACGCATCGCCATGAATGAGCGTGAGTGACCCATCTTCCAACTCGCCTTTGAACCGGTCCTTGAGTCGGGGGATCAGCTCATCATCAATCTCTACCGCAACGACACGGCATCCACGCGCAAGGAGCACGGCGGTGAGGGCCCCCAGACCTGGACCGATCTCGAGTACCGTATCACCCAACTCAACCTCGCCTGCAGCAGCAATCGCGTCAAGTGCGTCGAGGTCGCGCAAGAAGCTCTGGCTAAGTTGCCGTTTCGCCGTGTGCCCGTCGACGCGCTGCAACTTCGGGGTGCGTGGCATGGCACGCTTCATGATGGGGAGATGCTTCCGAACGTCCAGGAGGCAGCTGGGCGAATCCCTTTTGCGGGGTCGAGCAACTCGGCGCGACCTTCGCGAACTGCTGCGTGTGCAGCGGCCCCGATCATTGCTGCATTGTCTGTGCACCAGCGAAGAGGTGGGATAGAAATCTCGCACTGCGCAGCAGTTGCTACCTCTGTGAGCGCTGCGCGCAGTGGCCCGTTCGCCGCCACACCGCCACCAACGATAAGCATCGCCTCGGGGTGGCCTTCCAGGGCGGTGCGAACGCGAGCAGCAAGCGCCGCAACGATCGCCCGCTCGGCGGCGGCGGCAATGCGCACGCGGGCCTCTTGAGGCACGGGGCGCTCTGCTAGTTGCCGCTGCAGTGTGGCTGCGCGGCCAGGCGCACTTGGATCGACGCCGATCGCCTCAAGCGCGAGGCGTGCCGCTGCCGTCTTAACGCCACTGAACGAGAAGTCGAGACTGTCGCGTGTCTGTGCGACGGGCAGTACCAATCGTGCTCCGCCGGGCTTCTCGCCCGCCGCGAGGGCAGAGAGGGCGGCTCCTCCTGGGTATGGGAGCCCGAGAAGACGCGCGATCTTGTCGAATGCCTCCCCCGCCGCATCGTCGATCGTCGTGCCGAGGAGCTTCTGCTCGCCCGACGCAGAGATGCTTGCAAGGAGCGTATGACCCCCTGAAACGATGAGCGCCACTGCAGGGAGGCGTCCACCACCACCACCAACTCCGCCCCGCGTGAGCCAAGCGGCGCGGAAGTGACCCTCAAGGTGGCTTGTCGCAATCAGCGGCAGACCGCGACCCCATGCCCACGCGGAGGCGAGACCGGTGCCGACAATGAGCGAGCCGATCAAGCCGGGACCCGCCGTGACCGCAACCCCGTTGATCTTCTCGCGGATCCCTGCAATCTCAGCCTCGTCGAGAACCTCGTCCAGAAGGTACGGGAGTTGCTCGTGGTGTGCGCGCGCAGCCGCCTCTGGGACGACACCCCCTGCTGTCGCATGGAGTGCCGTCTGGCTAGCGACGCGTTCGGCGATCACCTCGCGGCCGTTCTGCACCAGCGCAACGGCAGACTCATCACAACTCGACTCGACTGCCAAAATGTATTCTGGCGCAGTACCTTTCATTGCGCGCCCTCAGTCTGTTCTCTACTCGCGTTCCGCAAGATCGATTCCTGTGCAGCCTGCTGCTTTGAATCGAGCGGCCCTGTCGTCATGATGAGCGCATCTTCGCCAGTGTCTTCGTAGTAGCGGACACGCCTGCCGACCACTTTGAATCCTGCACGATCGTAGAGTCGAATGGCATCGTGGTTGGTCGGCCGTACATCGAGCGTTGCGACGGCAGCGCCACCAGCACGAGCAAGATCGAGGAGCCCCAAGAGGAGACGCGTGCCCACACCTCGACTACGGAACCGAGGATCGACGGCGATCGTAGAGACGTGCGCTTCATCGATCATCAGCCAGATTCCCGCGAATCCAACAAGCTCTCCATCCGCCCGTGCGGCAATGTAGCGTGCCAGCTGGTTCTCAAGCAGTTCTGCTTGGTACGCGCTAATTGGCCATGGCGTTGGAAAGCTGAGTGCCTCAATGCGCTCTACCTCTGGCAGGTCGGTGACGACGAGGGGATCAATCTGCATCTTCATAGGTTCCCCTGAGGTGATTTGATCCCGCGGGGAGGCGCTAGGTAGAGGAGCGGGAGGGGCGCGTTCTCCTCTTGCCGCTCAGGATGCTCAAGCGCCTCGCAGAGTGCAGGCGTAGCAAGACGAAACATCGCTTCGGCAAGGCTCAGACCGATCTCACTCAGCACTGCGCGTGGTGGCGCATCAGCGACGGGAACTATGCGCACGCCTTGGGCATCGACCGCGAGTGATTCACGCGCACCGATAGGGAGTGAGAGCGGCGAGGTGCTTGCCGTGCGGAGTGCCTCCACGGAGCCGATGCCGATGAGTGGGACACGGCAGGCACGAGCGATTCCAAGTGCGCTTCCGGCAGCGCTGCGGAGTCCTGTGTAACTACCAGGGCCACGGCCGACGACGACTCCTGCGATCTCACTTCGCCCGCCCGCACCAGGAAAGAGTTCGGCAACGGCCGGGAGTGCCCCGCTCTGTTGCGTCAACACCGACGAGCACCGCACGTCGGTCAGTCTCCCGTTGACCAGCTCGGCGCATGCCACAAGGAGCTCACCCAGTGATCCGTCAATGAGGAGAAGCCGTGCACCGCTCATCGCGCAGTAGCACCTGCGTGTTGTGTCTGCCACTGCACGGCAATTGCGGCAAGTCGATTTGCATCACCCGTGCGTAGATCAACCGAGCGAAGTTCCTCGTCACTTCTGGTAATCGTGAGATGGAGATCGCTCACTCCAAGACGGCTGTCGGCGAAGATTCCAAAATAGTCTGGCCATTCGATCAGCGTGACACCGAGTAGCTGCCGCTCATCGAGAAGTCCACTTGCATTCGGGTCTGCCCCTGGTCCGAGGCGGAACGCATCTAGATGCCAGATTGGCAGCCGTCCGCTGTGTTCAGAAAGTAGGATGAATGTTGGCGATGACAGTGGCGGAACCGCCTGAAGCGCAGCGCCGATCGATCTCGCCAATGTGGTCTTCCCGACACCCATCTCTCCTTGGAGAAGCACCCGGTCGCCTGGGCGCAAATGCTCCGCAATAACTGCGCCCAGTGCAGTCGTCTTATCAATGCCTTGGAGCGTGACGCTGTAGTGGTTCACGCGGAGCGGCGCTGGAGATCAGCGAGCGGGATCGCACGTGGCGATCCGTCGATCACCACAATGCCGCGCGGGTCATCGGGAGCAGTAACGGAAATCCCCTCCCACTCGCCCGTTTCACCCTCGTACTCACCGCCGGTCACGATCGTGTCTCCACCGCTTGAATGGGCTGCCGCCCATCGCCGACCTCCACCGTCATGAATCTGCAGCTCGGGTGGCTCCGCACAAAGGCTCACATCGCACCCATCGAGCTCGGCGATGCGCCCGTGGGTGCGCTGCGAGTGGCGACCCTCCAGAATCAACAGGCCGAAGGGGTCGGTTGCAACGGCGGCCGCAACGCGACGCGCGAGTGAGGCATCAAGCGCCTCGCGCTCCGCATCACTGAGCGAACGCACGATGACGCCGCGAACCCCGACTGCACGTGCACGCAAGACCGTCTCGGGCGACGCCGACTCGACTGCGAGTATGCCGGCCGAACGGGCCGCCTCCCACCCGCGGCTGTCTGGATCGCTTGGCGAAACGAAAACCTGGCCGCGTACGCAATCGCCAAGGAGTGCGCGCGCCGTCATGCGCTGTTGATCTTTTGCCGCCTTCGGCAAGAGTCGGTGCGGAGCGTCCACCACCGCAATGCTGCGATCTGCCACGCTCTCGTGGATTGTTGGAACGCGAGTCAGCGCTGGCCAGCCGACAGCAACAGCGGCCCCGGCACTCCCGCCAGCGAGTTCAGCGGTGAGTGTGTACTCCCCACGAGCGACATGCACCTGCGTTCGGGATCCAGTCGCTCGTGCAATCGTCAGCGCTGTTCCGTCGTCGCTCGCCGCTGACTCAGCATCGACGTCAACGACAAGTTCGCCCCCCTCCTCGACGCAGAGAAGGTCCCCAGCAAACTCTATAAGCGGGAAGCCGGCCGAACGCGCCACTGCCCCTGCATCTGCATCAGCGAGCGCAGGATCTCCGATGGCACTGATCACTCCTAGAGGTTCGAGGTAGATGTGCGCAAGGCCGACTCCGGCGACAGGTGCGAGCGCAGTGAGTGGGATCATCGTTCGACGTACTGCGGCGGCAATGCTGCCCGCCACGAGCAGGATCCCTCCTGCGGGACGCGGCCGTCCGCGCAACTCTTCGCCGACGCGACGTACAGCATCGTTGAGTGCAGCGATACGAATCTGATCACCCAACGCATCTCTGCCACGGCCGCCGCCATCGGAGATGTCGCCGAGTCGGTCGGAAATCTCGGCGCGCGAGATTTCGGGCATGAGGCTTAGCGCCGCATCACATCGACGCCGTCGCTCAGCACTCTCGCGCGGTGAGAGTGCTCCAGCTGGAAGATCGAGCGTATCAACGCGTCCGTCTGGAGCGGTTTCAATCAGGCGTGCAGCAGTAGCACCGATATCCAGCAGACGGACATGCACCCCGAGTGCGACAGCGAGTCGCATAGCCGCCCGAGCGAGATTCTCGGCTCCGCCGCGCAACACAAGGCGTGGGGCATCTTCGAGCTTTGTTCCACGCTCTCTCGAGACAAGTCGCAGCGTTTCAATCAACGAAAGTTCATCGCTCCCTGCTGGCACAACAATCCCCGCCGCGAGCTCAACACCGTCGCCGCGCTCGCTCAGCGCAGCTCCAGCGAGTGTGCTCGTGCCGGGGTCAAGCAGGAGGACCCAGTGCGCGCTCACGACTGCGAGCTTTCGGCTCCGCGAAGCGATCGGATCGCGATCGGCGCTCCCTTCCGCGTGTATACGCGAGAGAGGCGCGAAGAGAAACTGGTGGAG
>JBJSXZ010000036.1:0-1390 GCA_046086645.1 Candidatus Limnocylindrus sp. | reverse complement strand
GGGCTCACGCCTACGACGCCCGCACGGACGGCGCGCACAGCACCGTGTACGACGGCCTGGTGTGGGGCCTGGACCTGGCGCTGGGCTACGGCGGCTTCTCGATGACGGCGGCCTACACGGTCGGCGCCTTCGATGACTTCGCGTTCGCGGGCAACGACCACGAGACCACTGCCCTGCTGGTGCAGGCGGGCTACCTGTTCCCTGGCACGGCCTGGGAGGTCGCCGCCCGTTACAGCGTGGCCACCGATCGCGTGGCCCCCCTCGACAGCACCTTGGTGGAGATGGCTGCGGTGGTGAACTACTACCTCAACGGCCACGCCAACAAGCTGAGCCTGGACGTCACCGCGCTGACCAGCGAGGACGACGACACCCTGAGCCTCGCCGATCCCTACTCGGGGCTGCGCACGCCCTTCATCGAGGCGGACGACCTGCTGGTCCGCTTCCAGTGGCAGCTGGCCCTCTAGGCCTCGGCCACCCGTCTTGATCCCCTCGGGGCCCCGGCGACCGCACGGTCGCCGGGGCCCTGCTCTTGGGGGCCCACGCCCGGCGGGGCGGGGGCATCCCCGCAGGGGTGGCCCCGCGCCCGGCCGCGCCCTACGCTGGCCTGCGCGCCGCTGGCAGGCGGCCCTTTCCCCGGAGGCAACCCCATGGCTCGTCTCTCCCTCCTTGCGGCGGCGCTGGTCGCCGGCGCGGCCTTCGCCGTGCCCGCGCAGGCTGACTCGCGTGACATCCAGTCGGCGGTGGACGGCTACCTGGCCGGCACGCCCGACGCCTCGCTGGTCGGTGGCCCCGGCAGCGCCGGCTACGACCAGGGCTTCTGGATCCGCGGCGGCGACTTCAGCCTCAAGCTGAACGTCACGCTGCAGGCCCGCTTCGAGGCCTACGACTACGACAACGACTTCGAGGACGGCCCGGGCCGCGACCTGTCGGGCTTCTCCCTGCCGCGCGCGCTGGTCAAGCTGTCGGGCGCCGCGCCCTGCAACATGGCCTGGTACGTGGAGCTGGACTTCGGCCACTACGGCAGCGACGTGTTCGCAGGCCGGGACACGCCCGAAGGCGTGGGCGGAGGCGATTTCCAGTCCACGAACTACGAGAACACGCGCGAGGCGTGGATCGAGTGGCAGTCGTGCGCGGCGTTCAACTTCCGCATGGGCCAGATCCTGCTGCCCAGCACGCGCCAGCTCATGACGGCGCCCGAGCTCCAGCAGTTCGTGGACATCTCGCTCGCCTCGGCGGCCACCGGCCTGATGATGCCCGGCTACACGGACCGCAACCGCGACCACGGCTTCATGGTGCACGGCACGCTGGGCTGCAACAGCGAGTGGTCGTACATGGTGGCCGTGACCAACGGCGACGGCGGCGACTCGATCCGCAACGTGTGGGACGTCCG
>JBJSXZ010000035.1:0-1102 GCA_046086645.1 Candidatus Limnocylindrus sp. | reverse complement strand
CCGCCAAAGGCAGGAAAGACAAGCCTGCTCAAGCAGATTGCGCAGGGTGTCACCGCCAACTATCCAGAGATCTCACTTATGGTTTGCCTCATCGGTGAGCGACCAGAAGAGGTGACCGACATGCGCCGCTCGGTAAAGGGCGAGGTGATCTCCTCAACGTTTGACGAGCCGACGGAAAACCACACGCACGTTGCAGAGATGGCACTTGAGATCGCAAAGCGTCGCACCGAGGCCGGTGCCGATGTGGTGGTGCTTCTCGACTCAATCACCCGTCTTGCACGGGCCTACAACCTGGCACTTCCACCATCGGGCCGCACCCTATCCGGCGGTATTGATCCGATCGCCCTCTACCCACCGAAGCGCTTCTTCGGTGCCGCGCGCAAACTTGAAGAGGGCGGCTCACTGACAATCATTGGCACATGCCTCGTCGACACCGGCTCCAAGATGGATGACGTGATCTATGAAGAGTTCAAGGGGACCGGCAACTCTGAGCTTGTGCTCGATCGAAAACTTGCCGAGAAGCGCATCTTCCCGGCGATTGATGTGCAGCGCTCTGGCACTCGACGAGAAGAGCTCCTTCTCGACGAAGGAACACTCAAGATGGTGTGGACAATGCGACGCATGCTCTCAGCGGTGGGGGCGAACGAGGGGATCGAGCTCCTCCTCAATCGCATCGCCAAGACTGAGTCGAATGCCCAGTTCCTTGCCTCTCTCACGAAGGGAACCGAGGGTTCTAACCCCTCTTGATCGGAGCCCGCACGGGGGCGGTAGACTAGGTCAAGATCGGAGGGTACATGTCGCGAACGACACGCACGAGGTACGGCGAACGGCGGAATACGCCAGGTGCCTCACCGTCGCTACGCCTGAGCGTTCGGTTGGCGAGCCGTTTCTACCGCCTCGCCTCCTCGGTAGGGCATCTCCTCGGAACGGCAGGCCAACGAGCGCATAGCCTCAGCCTCTTTCGTGGCGGGGACCTCCTCAAGTACCCGCTCCACCGCCGCGCCCGTATTCACCCGGTTCTCGCCACACGCACGAGCGGGATTGTCTTCGCTGCCCTCCTCCACAAGATTGCACCGAAGCTTGAAGCACTTGGATTTACGCG
>JBJSXZ010000034.1:0-4706 GCA_046086645.1 Candidatus Limnocylindrus sp. | reverse complement strand
GTGCAAGGAGGGCGACCTCATCGCGTGTCCAGAGGAAGAGTGCACTCAGCACCTTGTTGTCACGACTATCAAGATCGCCCATGCTCACCGCCTGGAAGGCGAAGTCGAGCAGTTCTGCCGTCTTCGCCGCAAGGTTGCGGCGGTTCGGATCGTTGAAGGCCTTCACGAGGCTCTTGGCGACAAGCAGGCTGCGCTGCGCAGCTTCACTGCCTGCATCTTTCGCAGCCTTATCGAAGCCCGAGATCTTGCAGTCGTGCACATGGTGCCCCTTGACCCAACTCGCAAGGGCCTCCTGCATCGTTTGATGGGCGCGCTGCGCGAGCGAAGGGTCAATGCGATACCAGTCCTTCTTCTTGCGCGTCTTTATCTCTGTCTCGTGATACGTCCACTGATGGAGGTTGTACACGGCCTTCCAGGGCTCATCTGCCATCTGCTCGCCAAGCTCGATCATCTTTGCAAGGACAACCTCTTCCTCTGCAGTGAGGAGCCCGACTCGACCAATCTCCTTGAGGTACATGCGCACTGGGTCGTCAATGCCCGTTGAGGTTTCAACCACGACCTCGGCCGGCTTTGGCACGTCGGCGGCCTCCTTTGCAAGAAGCGCTGCGGCAGCCTCTGGGTCGAGGAGCTCGAGGCCTTCGCCTTCAAGCGCTGCAAGATCAGCCGCATCAGGATCAGCTACTCCCGCAAGCCGCTTCGCTGCATCAGTTTCGTTGTTCTTTCGCCCGTCAACTGCAAGCGATCCCCTCTTCGCTGGTGCATTTGTCTCGGCGACGGGCTTCACCGATGCGCCCTTCTTTACCGCAGGCTTCGCTGGTGCAATCTTCTTCGCGGGGGCCTTCACGGGAGTGACCTTTTTTGCTGCCGGCTTCGCGAGAGGTGCTGGCTTCGTTGCGACAGGCTTCGCTGGTGCAACCTTCTTTACCAGAGACTTCGTCGGTACAGCCTTCTGCGCGGAAGCCTTCGCAGGTACGACCTTTTTTGTGGGTGCAACAGCGGATGATGGTACCGCGGAGGAAACCTTTGTCGACTTGCTCATCGTGTGCCTCCATTTTCTGCTGCCAATACGCCTGCTGATCCCAGGCGCCGATCCAGTGCCTTGCGTCGACCGCCAAGATCGCGCTCCCGCTCCATTAACTCCCGCATCCGAACTGCATCACCAGAACGCTCCGCTTCGGCGAGCTCGGATCTCGACCAGGCCATTGCCTCTTCGAGGCGATCCGCCTCAAGACGAAGCATGGTCTGGTCAATCCCGATGCGGAGACGATTGAGATCAAGTGGCATGTTTTCGCGGGCAAGAAGCGCCTGGGCAAGGCGCCGTTCTTCTCCCGTGATTATAGCGGGGAGCGGCTCGAGGTCGCCAATGGGGAGCTTCTGCTCCAGTGCAAGGTCTAGTGCCGCACGTAGCCCACCCCAGAGCGAGCGAGCAAGTCCACTCGTTAACTGCTCGCCGGTGAGCGCTTCGCGAACGCGCAGGCGCTCGCCCGGGGCGAGGAGGAGGAGGCGGAGCAGCTCTGCCTCGGGAGGCGTGATTCCAGCGATGATCCCCGCGAGATCACCACTCTCATCGGCAGCACGCACGCTCTCAGCCGAGATGCGCCCATCTGCCTTAGCCCCTGTCCCCTGCGCGGCCGGGCCTGCGCTACGCAGCGCTTCGCGCATGGTTGCCTCGTCGACGCCAATCCGCCGTGCCGCCTGCGCAATATAGCCATCACGGACAATTGGATCGCGCAGGCTACGTAAGACGGGGCGAATCGCATCAATGGCGCACTTGCGCCCGCCGAGTTCTTTGAGGTTTTGTGCACTGGCGCTCATCTCAATGAGGTACTCAACAACCGGGACAGGGTGAGCGATGGCGCTTCGCCAGAGGTCGGGATCATCGCGCATCACCTCATCGGGGTCACGATTGTCGGGGAGCCTCACCACGCCAACGTCCACGAGTGATGGGCCGCTCTCTGCGCCACCGAGTTCAATGACGAGTTTCAACAGCTCGGCCGCGCCGAATGTTCCCGCCTTGACGCCGGCACTGTCAACATCATAGGCGAGCAGAATTTTTGATGCGTAGCGAAGCAGGAGGGCGATCTGCGCGGGAGTCAGTGCAGTGCCCATGCTCGCAACCACATTCGTGAAGCCCGACTGGTGCGCCATGAGCGCATCGGTATAGCCCTCGACAAGGATCGCCGAACCGTCTTTTCGCATGGCAGGCTTTGCCTTGTCGATCAGGTAGAGGGTGCGTGATTTATCGAAGAGCACTGTTGCGGCACTGTTCAGGTACTTTGGCCCGTGGCCGCCACGTTGATCATCTACCGGCAGGAGGCGGCCGCCAAGGCCCGTGATCTTGCCGTTGACATCGCGAATCGGGAAGATTACGCGTGAGCGGAACCGATCGTATGCACCGCGACCACCATCGCGCTCCGTCGTGAGCCCAACTGCCGCAAGTTCCACAGGTGTTGCCCCACGCTTGGCGGTCAAGGCTCTTGAGCACGCGTCCCACGAGTCGGGCGCCCAGCCAAGGCGCTGCGCGGCAATGGTCTCATCGGTAAATCCACGTGAGTGCAAATAGGCGAGGGCGGGTTTGCCAAGGACGTGCGAGGTGAGTATTGCGTGATAGAAGCTCACTGCCCCTTCGAGCACTTCACGCAAGCGCGCCTTCCGTGCATCTTCGGCACGACTGCGATCATCGAGCCTGACACCGGCCTTTTCCGCAAGAAGCTTGAGCGCTTCGGCAAATGGAATGCCGTCGCGTTCCATCACAAAGGTGAAGATGTCTCCCCCCTTGCCGCAGCCAAAACACTTCCATGACTCGCGCGCGGGAGTCACAACAAATGACGGGGTCTTCTCGCCATGAAATGGGCAGAGCCCCTTGAACGCTGCTCCTGCCTTACGCAGCGCGACGCTCTCGCCGACGACGTCGGCGACTGCAAGGCGACTCTTGATCTCGGCGACGCTGCCTGAAGCCATCAGCTCGCGACCTCCCTCGCAGGCCCACACGGCGGGCAACGCAGCGGCCCGTGGGTAAGCAGTCCTGGGCGCGAAGAATGCCACCCTGGGCACCCCACGTCAACCTGCGCACCTCCCGAGCCTCGCCTACACTCGGCAAGCAAGCCAGAATCGGCCAGAACGTGAGGAGCGCCATGACAAATCAGGAGCACCCGTCGCCCGCAACGTTCGGCATCCTGAGCGACGATCCCGCCTATAACGCCATCCTCGCAGCACGGATCGACGACACCGAAACCCTGGCCCGGGTCTGGATTAAGCCGGATGCCGAACCAACGCCATTCACTCCTGGTCAGTACGTCACGATTGGCGTGAAGGTTGGCGAAAAATTCATCCAGCGCCCCTACTCAATCGCTTCGTCGGCACGCGCGCTTGATGGGGGATACGAGTTGTACCTTCGCCTTGTCCGCGGCGGCAGTTTCACGCCGCTCGCGTTCGCCCTTCCGATTGGACATCGGATGCGTGTGCTCGCACCAAAGGGTCGCTTCACACTCGCACCAAACGATACGCGTACCCATCTTTTTGTTTCGTCTGGCACTGGGATCGCCCCATTCGTCTCCATGGCGCGAACGCTGCTGGATGACGGCATGCCGCGGCGCGCGATCTACCTCAACGGTGTCAGTTATGCCACGGATCTTGGCTATCGCGATCTCATCGATGGGTGGGCGGCGACGGGAGCCTACCCAGCGACGTACGTACCAACCATCTCGCGGCCGAACGATCCACTGAACGCCGAATGGAGCGGTCGAACGGGACGTGTTGAGACGATCATTCGCTCGGCCCTTGCGGATCTACATGTAGACGCTGGAAACGCCGTGGCGTATCTCTGCGGCAACCCCGACATGATCGTTGCTGCAGAGCACGAACTGGCCGTCTACGGCCTTCCAACTGAAGCAATCCACAAGGAGCTCTACTGGCCTGCAGGGAAGCAGCCGACCGGTTCGGTCGAGGGCTAGGCTACGGACGAGCGGCTCGCAACTTCGTCAAGAAGAACTCTTGCAGGCGAGCTGTGCTCACGCGCTCCTGCTCCATCGTGTCACGATCGCGAATCGTGACAGCGTTGTCATCGAGTGATTCAACATCGACGCAGATACACCAGGGGGTGCCAATCTCGTCTTGACGCCGGTAGAGCTTGCCGATCGCTGCGGTATCGTCGTAGACCGCAGGGAACTCTTTTGCCAGTCCGTCACGAATCGCGTGTGCCTTCTCGACGAGGTCATCGCGCTTCTTGAGGAGCGGTAGGACGGCAACCTTGTATGGCGCGAGCTCTGGGTTGAGCGCAAGGAACACGCGCTTCTCACCACGGACCTCCTCCTCGCGATAGGCATCGATAAGGAAGGTGAATGCGGCACGGTCGGCGCCTGCCGCAGCTTCGACGACCCATGGCGTGAATGATGTCTCCGTTGCCGGATCAAAGAATTCCAGGTTCTCACCGCTCTCGGCGGCGTGTCGCGAGAGGTCGAAGTTGCCACGGTTGTGGATCCCCTCGAGCTCTTTCCAGCCAAACGGGAAGCGATACTCAACATCAATTGCGCGCTTCGCATAGTGCGCAAGTTCATCTGGTGCATGCTCGCGGATGCGAAGTCGCTCAGGGGAGACGCCGTACGCCTTGTACCAGGCGAGCCGACGCGGTAGCCACTCATCGAATGCCGCCGTTGCCGCCTCGTCAGGTCGCACAAACATCTGAAGCTCCATCTGCTCAAACTCAC
>JBJSXZ010000033.1:0-10098 GCA_046086645.1 Candidatus Limnocylindrus sp. | reverse complement strand
ACCATAGGGGAGATTTTTCGCCGAAATATTTCCCTTGCCTGCGAGCCCGACTGCTATGAGGAGGTCCTCTGCCTCTTTCAATGAAGACTTTTCCGCTGCACGGAATCGGCGCGTATCTAACGCTGCATCAAAAATTCCGACTTTTAGCCGTGCATGCATGCCAACTAGGATGTTTTCTAGAGCGGACATTTCGCGGAACAGCCTGATGTTCTGGAAGGTTCTGGCCACGCCGAGTGTAAGCACATCGTGCGGCCGAGCTGATCGCTCAATACCGAGCCGGTCGCAAAGCCCTGAATACCAGGGTGGTCGAGAGACCGCAGCCAGCAAGATGACCCCTGACGAGACAAGGGCGCCAACGCCGGCAATCCCCGCAGGTGCATCAAGGGGCGCTCCCGCAATGCCCCCAACAACGAGACCAATGATCGCTGCTGCTGCCCAGATGATGCTCTCACGTTCAGTTTTGTGATCAGGGGTTGCGAGTACTTTTTGACCGAGCAAGATCTCCCCTGCGGTTGGGGTGTATAGGCCAGATATCACGTTGAAGAGGGTTGTCTTCCCGGCTCCGTTCGGACCGATGACGCTAGTAATTGAACCCGTTGGAACTTCTAGATCAACACGGTTCACTGCCACAAGGCCGCCGAAATGTCGGCTCACGCCCCGAAGCGTAAGCAGCGGAGTGGATTCCGCTCTTGTCATTTCTTCACCCTATGATCATGCCGGATCGCGCGACGCTCGGGAAACAGGCCGGCTGGTCGGCGCAACATCATTACGACGAGCGCAAGTCCGAAGATCAAATACTGAAATTCAAGGAAGTCAATGTTTTGGAGGATTGGAATTTCCTTAAACCCTTCGTTGAGCTGTTTCAACATGATGCTTTGCACAAAGTACAGGAGGAATGCCCCGATTGCCGCGCCCCAATGATTACCAATGCCACCTAGCACTAGCATCGCGAGAATAGTCACCGAGACGGAGAACTTAAACTGATCGGGTGATACGAAACTAATCTGTGAGGCTCGATAGACGCCAGCTAGCCCGGCCGTTGATGCACCAATCGCAAAGGCCAGCAACTTTGCTGTAACCGTATTTATTCCATTTGAAGACGCAGCTAGCTCATCTTCTCGGATCGCTTCCCAGGCTCGCCCGATTCGCGAAAAACTAATCCGGTCGGCGATGATCATGATCACCCCGATCAACGTAACCGACAAGAGGAACCAGGGCCACGGATTGTTGGTATTGAAAAAGCCGAGTATCGGCAATTCTGGTCGATAGAGTCCGCTGATCCCGTTGGTTCCCAACGTGTATTTATCTGAGTTGAGTAAGATGTTGGGAACTATCTCGCCAAATCCCAAAGTTACGATCGCAAGATAGTCACCCCGCAATCGAAGAGTTGGCGCACCAAGGGCAACACCGAAAATTGCAGCGACTACCGCTCCGATTGGCAACATGAACCAGAACGGAATGTCGAGACCTGAATAGGCCGACGCACCAAATGCGTAGGCGTACGCACCAATCGCAAAGAATGCTGCAAAACCTAGATCTAGAAGCCCTGCTTTGCCGACAACGATGTTCAACCCGATTGCCAGCATGACGTAGACCCCTGCGTTTGCGAATCCGTTCAGCCACCCATTGAAAGGCTGGAACGCCCCTAAAAGCGGCGTTGCGGCGAGCCCAGGGAGAGCAACCGCAATCAAGGCGAGCCGCACAACGATGCCAGCACTTCGGTGCTGCGCGAAAAACGTACGGAGGCTTACCATTGCTATGCGCGATCCGACGAGTCAGAACCAAGAATGCCGTTGGGCCGGAACGTGAGGAAGACCACGAGCAGAATGAAGACAATCGCATCCTTCCAGCGCGAGAATCCCGCGACAGTTGCGCCGACCTCAGCAAAGCCAATGGTGAACGCGCCTATTGCGGCACCAAGGGTGTTGCCAATTCCACCCACCACCGCGGCGGTGAATGCCTTTAGGCCAACGAGGAATCCGATCGAGAAGTCAGTAATACCTAAGTAGAGACCGAACATCACACTGCCTACCCCGGCAATAGCTGCACCGATGATGAACGTGCGACTGATCGTTGCGTCAATGTTCACGCCCATCAACGCGGCTGCAGTCGGGTCTAATGCAGTGGCTCGCATTGCGCGTCCAGTTTTGGACCGAGTAATAAACAACTGCAGGGCAATCATGAAGGCCAGGGCGAGAGCGATCACAATGACGTTGACGACTCCCAGCCGCACGCCGCCGAGCATTAGCGCAGCGTCCATAGGAATAATCTGTGGGACGACGGTCTTAAACGGGCCTTTCCAGATCTGTATGAGGTTTTGCAGAATGAAGCTCACGCCGATGGCAGTGATGAGGGGTGCTAGTTTTGGCGCGTTGCTGAGACGAAGCGGTCGATATGCAAGTCTTTCGATGGCGTAGCCCAAGGCGCCCATTAGTACCATAGTAACCGCCAATAAAATGAAAAGTAGAAGCGCGAGCTGGAGTGGGTCATTAAGCGCGCCGGTGACACCAATCACATCGCTTAGTAGACTCAAGGCAACAAACGTCCCGACCATAAAAACATCGCCGTGGGCAAAATTGATCAATTCAACGATGCCATAGACCATTGTGTAACCGAGCGCGATAAGTGCATAGATTGCTCCAAGTGTCAGTGCATTGATTGACTGTACTGGTGGGACAAGCACAAAAAAGAGCGACGCAGCGAGGATGACCCATACAAGAACCGTGTTGTGCCTAAGGTAGTCGCGGACCCCAAGTCTCTTTCGAGTCATCCGTGCATTGTCTCCTTTAGCGTTACGTTTTAGGCGAGCCTCTTGGGGAGTGTATGCCATGGGAGGTGTAAATGCACTAAAAAGAGCCGCCTGGCCATTTTCCTAGACCAGGCGGCTCTTTTTCGTGGGGCTACCCCCAATTAGAACGTGTTACTCAGCTGCAACTGGCACGTAGTTGCTGAGGATGGCTGAGTAGTCAGTTACTGACACACCGCCGGCCTCACGACCAACTACTGTCCCACCTAGTGCCGCAAACTCTGCTGCGAACACATCAGCCAATCCCTTGCCGTACGTTTCGGTGTCATCAATGATGAGCGCCGAGCGCAGGCCAAGCGTGGTGTATGCATACGCTGCGAGCGCAGCGCCCTGGAGGTCGTCCGTGGCGCAGAGTCGAACGTAGTTCACCGGGCGCTCTGTGCCGTCCTCGCCAGTCCGAAGTGTCACGCCATCAGCACCCTTGGTGAGTGATGGGTTTGTGTTCGATGGCGAGCACTGGAACAGCCCAGCTGCATTTGAAACTGGGATCTGCGCCTTTGCAGAACCTGAATTGAATGGCCCAACGACGCCAATGACGGCCTCGTCCGCGACCAGAGCAGTCATGTCTGCGCTTGCAATGGCTGGATCGTGCGAGCCGTTCGTACCCGTGTGATCCTTGATGACAGCTTCAAACTTGTAGCCGCCAACTCCACCCTTCTTGTTCGCCTCTGCGATCGCAAGAAGCGCACCATCACGAGCTGGACCAGCAGATGCGAGCGATGCACCGCTGAGGGGCAACGAGATGCCGATCTTCAGTGTTTCGCCTGTGCTGTCATCGCCGTAGGCAACAACATCACCGCCCGTCATATCCTCGCCGGTATTGACCTGATCGACGAACTGCCAGGCTCCATCTACCACCTCATACAGCGAGATGATCTTCTGGGTTGTGTCGCCGACTGCGTCGAAGCTGACCGTTCCAAGAACGGTGCTGTAAAGGGCAGTAGGATCAACCGCTGCGGCGCGAACCGTCTCACGGGTCACGTCGCCAGCTGCTGCTGCCTTCTCAATTGCTGTCAGGAGCACCTGGGTGCAGGCATAGGCCGAAGCCGCATATGCACCAGGCGCCTTATCGAACTTCGCCTCAAACTTTGCAGCGAAGCCTTCCGCATCAGGAATCAACGCCTCATTGATCCCGGCGACCGAACCATAGCTGTTACCTGCAGCATCTCCAGCCGTGCCAACGTAAGACTCTGGTGAGTCGCCATCGACAATGCCGTCGCCGCCCATAAATGGCAGGTCACCAAGACCTGCAGCGGTCATCTGGCTTCGCAGGAGAGGAGCACCGGTCGCGGTGATCCCGCCGTAGAAGACAAAGTCCACTGGCTTGGCAGCGCTACCACACGCGCTTGCGACCAATGCGATCGCAGCGAGGGCAGCAACTGCTCCACTCTTCAAGACCTTCATGAGGTCCTCCTTATTGCTATTCCCAACCGTTCTGGTTGGGCTCGTTCCTGTTCGGACTACGTACTTCATAGAGAAGGTCGAGACCCCCCAATGCGGCTGCGTCCGATGCAGTCGAGGACCTCAATCATGAAGGATGGGTGGCGAAGGACGCAAGCGTTCGGCGAGCAAAATTGGGAGTTTTCAGGGGGATTTGCCCGCAAAAGTGGGCTCAATCGCCCTTTGTTTAGAAACCTAAACGTTTCGCTTGGGTTAAAGGAGCCTAGCGACCGATTGCAACGAGGAGGGTGCTTCTCGCCGGAACCACGACCTCCGCCACGTCTGCGAGGTGCGCGGACGACCATGCGGCAAGTTCCAGTTCGCCCAAGCGGACAGGCGCAATGGCGTCAATGACGCCGGGTTGCGTCACATGTGTCGCGATGGTATCGCCCGCGTGATGGAGTTCCCCGGTAATCGCTCCGGCGAATGGGCCGACGATGGCGTGGATGTCGAAGTGTGGGGTGCGCAAGAGTCGCTGCTCACCTGGCACCGACCAGTCGAGATGCGCATTGACGCAGCCGAGTGCGTCTGGATTCAGCGCGCGCGCAGATTCGGTGCGATGTAGCGGGCGCGTGGGGTCTCCGCGACCCCAGTCTGCAACGCGATACGTCCGCTCGGTTGGCTGCTGTACTTCCCAGACAAGAATGTCGGGGAGGAGTGCATGCAGAAGTCCTGGTGGGACGTCGAGTACATCGCCAGCGACAACGGGGATGCGTGCCAGTAGCCGCTCAACACCCCGACCCTCCGCAACGGCTGTGGCAACTTCTGAAGCGGCAACGCTCGGATCGCGACCGAGCAGGAGTGTTGCCTCGGGCGATGCGTCGAGGATCACCCACGCCTCATGTTTGCCGATGGCACCTGGCCCATGCAACTCGGCGGCAAGTGTGTTGTCGGGGTGCAACTGGACGGAGAGGCGCTCGTGGACGTCGAGCAACTTCACCAAGACGCCGCGCCGCGATTCGTCTGCATCGCCAAACCAGGCCTCGCCGATCGGCTCACGTGATGCACGCATCGCCTCACCGGCGTCGGGAACAAGGGTGCGAAGGCGCGTGCCGCCCCAGACGCGGGCTGCGAGCGTCGGCTGAATGCGGCTACTCATCGATCGCCGCCTGCGAGCACCTGCGCGACCGCCTGGGCCACGACGGGGACCTTCGCGGGCGAGAGGCCGGCCATATTGATACGCCCCTGCGCAACGAGATAGATCGCATGCTCATCGCGAAGGCGGGCGATCTGTGGGTCGGTGAGACCGAGGAGCGAGAACATGCCGCGACCCTCGAGGAGGCGCGCGAACCCTTGCGCGCCGGCTGCGGCCAGCGCCGCAGTCAGTTCATGACGGCTCGCAAGAATGCGGAGGCGCATCGCTTCGAGCTCCTCTTCCCACTGGGTGCGCAAGTGCGTGTCGCCTAGGATCGTTGCCACGATCGCACCACCGTGGACGGGTGGATTTGACCACAGGGTGCGCACAATCTGGCGCGCGTGACTGGCGAGGATTCCCGTCGCTGCACTTGTTGCGCCGACGATTGCAAGTGCGCCAACGCGCTCGTTATAAAGGGAGAAGTTCTTGCTCGCGCTGCTCGCCACCAAGAGCTCCACGCCGGTTGCGAGAAAGGCGCGGAGTGAGGCGGTGTCGGCTATGAGTCCGTCGCCGAGGCCCTGGTACGCGGTGTCAATGATCGGGATGAGACCGCGCTGCTCCACCCGGTCGGCGATGTGCTGCCACTGTGTCGCGGTTGGGTCGATGCCAGTCGGGTTGTGGCATGTGCCGTGAAAGATAAAGGCATCGCCCGGCTTCGCTGCGTCGAGTGCCGCGAGGAGGCCGCTCTCGTCGAAGGCCTGCTGATTTGCGGTGAGCCAGGCAAAGCGACGAAGATTCATCCGCCCTGCGTCAACGATTTGAAAGTGATTCGGCCAGGTTGGCTCACCCACCCAGACCTCGACACCAGGGTGAAGGCGCGCCACAAGATCAACGGCGAGACGCATCGCGCCCGTGCCGCCCGGCGTATGCAGAAGCGTGATGCGACCATCCGCGACTGCAGGGTGCGTGGTGCCCCATGCATCACCTGGCTGTCGGAAGAGGAGGTTGCGAACTGCATCGAGGTACGCACCCTCACCGCTGATCGGTGCGTAGAGCTTGCTCGTGCTCGCCGCAAGGATGCGGCGCTCGGCCTCGCGGATGCTAGCGGGGATCGGGGTGAGGCCAGTCTCATCCATATAGACACCAGCGGCAAGGTTCATCTTGTGGGGGCGCTGGTCGGCGCGATAGGCATCAACAATGCCGAAGATCGGATCAACGGGGGCCTCAACCTGGCGCGTGGAAAGGGTGCCGTCGGACATAGAGCGAGTCTAGCGGTGGGGCGAGGTCGGCACCAACGCACGCCGCGGCGCGAATTTCTGAAGAGGCGTACGCTCAGTGCGATGGGATTCTTTGACCTTGATCCGCTTGGCTGGGCACTCGTCGGCATCCTTGCCGGCGGGCTCTCTTCGCTCATTGTTCGTGGCCGAGCGGCACGCGGCTGCCTCACCAATCTATTGGTCGGCATCCTCGGTGGCCTCGTCGGCGGGACACTTGCAAAAGGTGCGGGATATGGAGACCCGGGCGGCTTCCTCGGTTCAATCTTTGTCGCCCTTCTCGGCTCGGTCATGCTTCGCCTCGTCCTCGAGTTTGTTGATCGGCGACCACGAGCATGAGCGCCGACCAGGTCTTCAGCCCGGGGCTCGCAGGCGTCATTGGCGCTGAGACTGCCGTCGGCTCGGTCGACGGCGCAGCTGGTCGCCTGCTCTATCGCGGTTACCCTATTGAAGAGCTCGTCACGCAGGGAACGTATGCAAGCGTTGTAGATCTCTTGCTCACCGGTGAGTGGCACCCCAACGCCGAACTCACGCCGGTCAGCGTGCCGCCAGCCGTCCTCGCAGCACTGCGCCTCTTGCCCGCGCATGCGCATCCAATGGATGCGCTACGAACCGCAATCTCAGTGTGGGGCGCTGGTGAGCGACTCGGCTGGCCGCCAACCGCCGAAGAGGCGAAGCGCATCATTGCGTTTGCGCCATCGGCGCTCGCCGCGTTCGCGCGACTCCGCCAAGGGCTTGAGCCGATCAGCCCAGAGCCAGGGCTGCATCTTGCCGCCGCGTTCTTGCAGCAACTCCATGGAAAAACTCCGGATCCTGCTACTGCACGCGCGCTCGACGCATACCTTATGGCTGGTGCAGAACACGGTCTCAACGCCAGCACCTTTGCTGGACGCGTCATCATCGCCACGCGCTCCGACATCGCGTCGGCAATCTGCGGTGCGATCGGTGCGATGAAGGGTCCGCTTCACGGCGGCGCCCCGGCTGAGGTGATCGGCCAGCTGGGCGAGATCGGCTCAGTCGATCGTGCCGAGGATTGGGCACGCGGAAAACTCAATCGACACGAGCTCATCATGGGCTTCGGGCACCGGGTCTACCGCGCCTACGATCCGCGCGCTGCAGCGCTTCGCAAGGTGGCGGAGGCGATGCCGAGCCGACCCGACTGGCTCGACCTCGCGATCGGGGTTGAAGAGGTGATCTTGCGCGTCTTCGAAGAGATGAAGCCGGGACGCGCGATGAAGACGAATGTCGAGTTCTATGCCGCAGCTGTCCTCCAGGGTGTCGGCCTCGTGCCAGATCTCTTCCCCGCAACGTTTGCGATTGCACGCATCGCCGGATGGTCGGCACATGCCATTGAGCAGGCTGGGGTAGATAAGCTCATTCGCCCCGACGCCCGCTACATTGGTCACGCGGAGCGCCACCTTCCGGGCTGAGGCCCGGTCGCATGTTACTTCTCGCCGCGCAGCGCCTTAGCGAGCTGCTCGCCGTGCTCCCGCGGATGTCGCGTGTAGACCGCAAGCCAATCTTCCACCGTGATACGACCGCGTTCGCTATGCATGCCGTGGCGAGCCAGGTCTGCGTCGGTGAGGTTGCGCAGTACGGCGAGTGAGCCGGCGCGCACTGCCGAAAAGACTGCGAGCGGCACGTCGATCGGATCATGCTCGTAGCCGAGTGCACGCGCCGTTGCCCATGCTGCCTCGTCGTATCCCTGAATGATGGAGCCGGCAGGTTCTGCAACGAGACGGCGCAGGCGCGCATACGACTGCGCCTCGCTGTCGGCGAGATGGTGGATCACCTGCCGCGGCGACCAGCCCTCTGGGTGTCGCTGATCGAGCTGCGCGGCGGAGAGCTCGGCAACCTGGCGCTCAAACGCGCGCGTTGCCGCTTCGTATTCGTTCGCGTGCTCGCGCATCGTTGGCATAGCAATAGACTAGCGTGCCTTCTTGGTGCGGAGGCGCCGTGCGACAAGGATGCCAAGCGCGAGGATCACACTAGAGGCGACAAAGACGGGGGCGAGTGCGAGCTCGTCGCCCGGCGATGCCACGCCGATCGGCGCGGCGATTGCCGTAAGGATTGGCCCCACAACGGCACCGGCATACAACGGGAAGAGGGCGAGACTCAACGCCGCAGAGCGGCGTGACTCCACCACCGACTCCGAGAGCCAGCTGAACACCATCGCCTGCAAGAGCGCCGCGCTCGCAGCGAGCACGCCGTTGAGGAGAGCGAGGAGTGGGAGCGTCGGCACAAGCATCATCGACGCAACCGCAGTGGCGCCCGCAAGGAAGCCAACCGCCATCGTGCGCGGCATGCCAATTCGCGGCGCAAGCAGGGCGATGGCTGGTGCGGCGAGTGCACCGAGCAGCGCACTCAACCCGGTAAGGAGGCCAACAGCGCCCGCAACGCCCGGTGCCGAGAGTGGCTCGGCAAGGCTCCCAACCGTCGGCCCAATCAGCACCTCGGCAATACGGAGCGGTAAGACGGGGCGCAGCATCCGCTCCCCTGCAATCGCGAAACTGAGCACGAGATAGCCGGCACGGATCACGGGGTCGCGAAACACGTTCGACAGGCTCCTGCGCGCCACGGCCAAGATCGTGCCCCGCGGTTGCACAAGGGGGCGCACATCTGGAATCGCGACGATGTTGGCAATGATGAGGAGGGCGTTCACCGCGGCCGCGACGAGTACTGGCGCGGCGAGCGTGAGGCCAAGGCCGCCCATCATCCATGCGGCGAGAAGTGGTCCTGCTGCGAATCCCATCGGTGCTGCGGCGCTGAAGAGAGCGATCAGCCCCGGACGGGCGCGGACCGGTGCAACCTCGCGAATCGTCGCGAGCATCACCCCCGTATTGCCAAGCCAGAATCCAAGCGCGATCGTGCCCGCGATAAGTTGCCATGCCTCACGTGCAAGGGCGAATGCAACCAGTGCGGCGAGGGCGATGATGCCGCTCCGCACCACCACGAGACGGCGCGATCGCAGCTCTGCAAGTGCGAGCCAGATCGGTACCTGTGGCGCGCCAATGATGAAGAGGCCCGCAGTTGAGAGTCCTGCGAGACTCGGGATCTCCTTGAGTGGCACGCCGACCCCTTCGAGGGCAAGTGGGAGATACGCATAGATCATGCTCACGCCAAAGATCTCGGCGAATTGCACGCCGATGTAGACGACTGCGATCCGCCGCCAGGCGGGGTGTGCACTAACCCTCGAGTTCACAATTGGCCGCTCTTGGCACGCTTGCGAATCAACTTCGCCTGCTCCAAAATTTCAATGCGCACGTTCTCCTTCCTCGACTCCCACGATCGGACCTGCCGTGCCATGCGTGGGTTCTTTACAAAACGTTCGGCGTGTCGGTCGATAAAGTCCCAATAGAGTGTCGTAAACGGACAGGCGCGGTCGCCAACTGAAAGTTTCGGATCGTAGAAGCAGTTTCCGCAATCGTCTCCCATGCGAGAGACATACGCGCCACCGGAGATGTACGGTTTGCTCGTGATCTTTCCGAGATCGGCAAACTGAC
>JBJSXZ010000032.1:0-7796 GCA_046086645.1 Candidatus Limnocylindrus sp. | reverse complement strand
CCTCACGGATGTGAACCGTGCGCTCTAACCAACTGAGCTAATCGCCCGAGGAGCGGATTCTAGACGAGGCGCCGCAAGAACTGCAGGAGGAGCATCGTTGCCAGCGGCGACCAGTCGATGCCGCCGAGTGGCGGAAGGATGCGCCGTAGCGGTGCAAGGATCGGCTCGCTCATCTCAATAAGGGTGCGCGCGATGCGGCCACTCCCCGCCGGGTCGAACCACGAGATGAGGACCCGCCCCAAAACGACCCACCAGAGGGTTTGCAAGACAAGGTCTGCGACGAAGAGAAGCGACTCACTCATGCCGCTAGCCTACTCGCGCGCACCGAAAAGTGCACTGCCAATCCGTACCTGCGTCGAACCCTCCTCGATCGCCAGCTCGAAGTCATTACTCATGCCCGCAGAAATAAGTGGACCAACAGCAACTCCTGCGCTCAGTGCGGCCGCGTGGAGCTCCTGTGCGACCGTGTGCAGGGCAGTGAAGGTGCGGCGGACCACGGCAATGTCGCTCGTCTGGCGGCCGACGGTGAGCACCCCGTCGATCACGACAAAACCGCGCCCGATTGCCGCGAGAAGGGCAGGAAGGCGTCGCGGAAATTCTTCGGCGGAGAATCCTGCCTTCGCGGGATCAGCATCGACATTGACCTGCACCGCGATGTGCATGGGGGCACCACGCTCAACGGCGATACGCTCGACACGCTCTAAGAGGTCGAGGCTATCAATCGTTGCGATGCGATTGGCCGCAGTCATCGCCAGCCGAACCTTATTGGACTGCAAGGGGCCGATGAGGTCCCATGTTGCACCGCACCCTGGGCGCAGGCGCTCAAGCTCGTCGCGCTTAGCAACGAGCTCTTGCACACGGTTTTCTCCAAAGCGGAGCATACCCAGGTCAACCGCCTCGGCGAGGCGTTCGGCATGGAGCGTCTTCGTCACTGCAAGGAGTTCAACCGATGAGGCGGGGCGACCAGAGCGCGCTGCTGCAGTGGCGATGCGAGCGTTGATGACTGAAAGGCGTTGCGCGAGCGAGGAGACAGGCGAGGGTGTCAGGGCCGGCGACGGAGGAAGGCGGGAATTTCGAGCTCGTCCCCAGAGACAGCGGCTGGCGTAATGCCACCAGCGTCAAGTGGCATCTCCTCCGCAATTGGTGTTGGATCGCTTTGCACGGAAATTGGCGTTGGCTCCCACTGGCTCGCACTCGGCAGGTGCTCTGCAACGGCAACCTCATCGATCCGCGAGCGGAACGACGGCTCGGCCGCCATTGTCGGCGCAATGGGGGCAGCGGCAGGCTGATAGGTCGGTGCATAGGTGCCACGCGAGCCAGGCGCCTGTTCGGTGAACCCGGTTGCAATGACAGTAATCTGGATCTCATCACCAAGTGACTCGTCGAGCGATGTACCGAAGATGATGTTTGCGTCGGAATCGGCACGGTCCTTGACGAAGTTCACCGCCTCGTTCACCTCGTGGAGCGTAACGGTCGCGGATGCAGCGACACTGACGAGGACGCCCGTTGCACCACGGATATCCACTTCGAGCAGCGGCGAGGCGATTGCCAGCTCCGCCGCTGCAAGTGCACGGTTCTCGCCGCTGGCACGGCCGATCCCCATCAGAGCTGTGCCAGCGTCTCGCATGATCGTTCGCACGTCGGCGAAGTCAAGATTGATCAGGCCAGGGACCGTGATTACGTCGCTGACGCCCTGCACCGCCTGACGTAGGACATCATCGGCAATCCGGAACGAGTCTTCCATCGAGGTCTGTCGGCTAACAACGGTGAGGAGGCGCTCATTCGGGATGACGATCATCGTGTCGACATGCTTTCGTAGCTCTGCTGCGGCAGCATCGGCAACCGTCGAGCGGCGCTTCCCCTCAAAGGCGAATGGCTTGGTGATGATGCCGATCGTGAGTGCGCCAAGTTCTTTTGCGACCTGCGCAACGACAGGTGCTGCACCAGAGCCGGTGCCGCCGCCCATACCGGCCGTGACAAAGACAAGGTCGGATCCCGCAAGGGCAGTACGGAGGTTCTCGAGATCTTCGCGTGCTGCGCGCTCGCCAACTGCCGAGTCGCCTCCAGCACCTAGGCCGCGGGAGATTCCGTCGCCAATGCGAATGCGTGTCGGCGCATGAGACTTGACGAGCGCCTGGGCGTCAGTGTTCACCGCGATGAATTCAACGCCAAGGAGTTCGGCACGGATCATCCGATTGACGGCATTCGATCCTGCGCCGCCAACACCAACGACGCGGATGAGGGCGAAGTTCTCGGTCTGCGAAGCCATCTCCCCTATCCTCCGATGCTCTCGCAGCGCTCCTGCGTCAGCGACGTCAGGGGGCGTGCCTGTACGATTCCACGGAGTCTAGCAGCGCGGCGCACTCGCACGGCGGTGCGCACTACCTGCGGAACCGAGAGAAGACGCCGGTGAAGGCACCCCCAACTCGGCTGATAAGGCTGCTTGATGGCTCCTCTGCAACGCCCACCTCCTCGAGGCCGACCGCGACCCACGAGAAGAGTCCGAGGATGGCCGCCTGAGCTGGTCCGCGGAAGTCATCCAGGATGCCAGTGAGGGGCCCGACTGGAGACGCAACGCGTACCCCTGTCTTCAATATGGCGCGCGCAAGTGCCTCGACCCCCTCAAGTTGCGCACCACCGCCAGTAAGGACAACACCAGCGCTCGTCACCTCTGGACCTGCGGCGGCGATGACGCCGGCAATCATTTCAAAGATCTCACTCATGCGCGCCTCAATGATGCGCGCGAGGTCGGCTCGCTCGATGTAGCGATCACCAGGCTCATCTGGCACGGTATAGCGCTCGCTCACGCTCACCGTGCGGAGGTCGCAGGTCCCGTAGTTTGTCTTCAACTCTTCGGCGGCGGCCAAGCTGGTCTTGAGCCCAATCGCTACGTCACGCGTGATGAACGCACCGCCGATCGGGAGGACTGCGGTATGCACAACGGCATTCTGATAGAAGACAGCGATATCGCATGTCTCCGCGCCAATGTCGACAAGTACCGTGCCGAGATCGCGCTCCGTCTCGGTGAGGGTCAACTCCGCAGCGGCGAGCGATGCTGGCACATAGTCGTCAACGGCGATACCTGCATACTGCACGCACTTCTCAAGATTCTGGACGGCCGTGCTGCCGGCCGTGATCAAGTGGGCGCGAGCCTCGAGGCTATACGCAACCATACCGAGCGGCTGCTGAATTCCTTCTTGCCCATCCACAATGTACGAGGAGGGGAGCACGTTCAAGAGCATGCGGGAACTTGGTACCTGAATTGCGCGGCAAACGTCGAGCACGCGGTCAACGTCATCGCTCCGAATCTCGCGGTCAGGATTGGCGACTGCAACCTTGCCGCTCGAATTCATGCCTTCAACATGACTCCCCGATACGGTGATGGTGGCATGCTGAATCTCGTAGCCGGAGAGGCGCTCTGCGGCATCCACAGCCGCCTTGATTGCAGCGCCGGTTTTTTCGATGTCGGTGACGACGCCCTTGCGCATCCCCGTATTGACAGCAGTCCCCTTGCCGATGACCGAGATTGCGCCGTCGAGGCCGCCGATATGCGCAATGGCGCATGCGACCTTTGAGGTACCGATATCAATCGCTGCCACGGTTGTGAATCGCTCTTCCATTCCCCTACCCTCCCGCTCCTGTGACCTTCCGCGCATCATACCCCCCACCCGATGGCGCGGGGACCCATCGGCCGCCTCATGGCGTACTACCGCTTGCCGTCGCACTCGGCGATGGACTCATTACGGGCGGCATTGAAGGGAGTTGGCTTGGCTCAGCGCTAGGCGGAGGCGGCGGCTGGACGCCGCGTGGTGTGAAGGTCCCCGCCAGGTCATCTGCAAGGATCACCCACCCGATCTCCGCCTCCCGCCCCTTGAGGAGGCTGCGAAGGAGGCGCACCTGTCCGGGGATCAGCGCCGTCGGGCGAATGGACGCGGAATAGGTGCCAAATACCGCTGTCCACTCTGCTCCGCCGCCAGTGGCATGGAGGGTGAATCCATACTGGTCGAGAATGGCGAGCGCGAAATTGGTCGATGCGCTGCCTGCGTCGGCGGGCGCCAGCCCAGCGAGGCGAGTTGCCGCATCAAGAATGATCGGGTCGATCGTGGATGCGGCAAATGCAGCGCTCGACATAAGCCCTGCCGTAGCGCGCTCGTCATCAATGAGTGGCAAGCCGGCGATGCGCGTTGCTGCAGTTGGGGCGAGGATGGGCTCTGTTGCTGCGCCAATCACGCGCCCGTCTCCGCCGATGAGCCACTCGCTGCCAGCAACACGCCAGCGCATCAGAAGGGGTGCCTCACGTACATCAATGACCACGCGATCTGGGAGCGCTGCGCGAACCTGAACAGAGGCCACGAATGGGAGTGTTTCAAGTGACAGTTGCACTGCCCGAAGGTCGACGGCAAGGAGATTGCTCCCGAGCGGAATGCCCGCGGCCTGTCGCAGCGCAACGGGGCTGAGGAGCGTCGCACCTCGAACTTCAATTGTCGTGATGGGGGCGATCCGAGAGCGTGCCGCGACGACTGGGGTGACGAGGCCCGTCAGGATAATGATGGCGATACCAAGCCAGCGCCCGCGTGCGCGCCATGCAGCGTTCGGGCGGTGCGACGAGCCTCGGCCGGGGGGTGGCGTGAGGCCTTGGCGTTGACGTGCGCCGGCCAGCCCTGGCCGTACCCCAGTTGGTGCCTGCCCTGGTGCGAACGGTCGCGCGCCGCCCCGTGCCGGATATCTCCGTTGACCGCTCACTGCGCCACCCCGCCGCGGGCACGCGCCGTTGCAACGAGTTGGAGACAGAGATCGGCAAATCCGATTCCCGCCGCCTCAGCCAGTGCAGGATAGAGCGAGATCGGAGTAAATCCAGGGAAGGTGTTGATCTCAGAGACGAACCACGCATCAGCACGGGAGCCGGTTCGGGCGAGAAGGAAATCAATGCGGGCAAGGTCGCGGCAGCCAGACGCCGCAAAAAGCTGGGTTGCTGCGGCATGGAGCTGGTCGCGGAGTGCGTGGGGGATGTCGGCACTCGTCGTTGTTCGTGAAACCCCGGGCAGATACTTCGCGTCATAGTCATAGAACTCCCGCCCAGAGAAGACCTCACCAGGTCCGAGCGCCTCGACGCGACCATCGGGATACTCCAGAAGCGCCACCTCAAGTTCACGAGGGCGCTCAAGATACGGTTCGATAAGCGCAGCGTCGCCAAAGCTCAGAGCGAGCTCTATCGCTTCTGGCCACTCGCTCTCCCCGCGCGCGATGCGCATCCCAATGGATGAGCCATGCGCTGTTGGCTTGCCAATGAGCGCTCCCCCATCCGAATGCTCTGCGGCAAACGCTGCGACGCGCGCACGCGCTGCCGACTGGTCTGCAGCCCACTCCTGACGCGTGACGAGCACGTATGGCAACGTTGGTAGACCGAGTGAATGAGCAAGTGCCTTGAACAGATGCTTCTCCATGCCGAGGCGTGCAGCCGCATGTGCTGCACCGACAAAGGGGATCCCGTGTCGAGCCAGGGCCACCTGTACATCACCGTCCTCATCGCCGGGCCCATGCAACGCAGGTATCGCAACAAGGTCGACATGCGTATGTGCCATGCGCTCTACGAGCGCGTCAAGCGGTTCAAAGGTGCATGTGAGCTCCGTGCTCGCAGTCGCAGCCGTGTACATCCGTGGGGAGCGCCCACCTCGACGGTGCAGTGGTGGGAGGAGTGCGGCCTCACCGCCACGCGCTATGAGAACCTGGAGCACGCGAACGTTGCGGTCGAGAAGCGCCTCGGCAATTGCCGTTCCAGAGACTACAGAGACCTCAGCCTCCGCGCTCGTTCCACCAAAGAAGACGATGACGTGGTCTTCGATGTTCCGGCTCATGCATGCTCCGGTTTGAACTCGCCAACGAATGCAACTTCAGATTGCAGTGTCACACCAGATGCATCGCGCACGACCTGAATGCAGTGATCGTGCAGTGCACGCACGTCCGCAGCGGTTGCTCCGCCACGATTAAGGATCCAGTTCGCATGCATGGTTGACACCTCGGCAGCACCAATGCGGAACCCCTTGAGCCCGGAGGCCTCGATGAGGGCACCAGCGCTCGGTCCGGTCGGCGGATTGCGGAAGATGCTCCCCGCGCTCGGGATCCCGAGCGGCTGGTGCTCGCGACGCCAGCGACGGATCTCTTCAAGCCGTTCGCGGATCACCGCGGGCTCTTCGCTGGTCAGCTTGAAGGTTCCGCCCAGGATCACCTCACCAGCTCCCGCTGCTGACTTGAAGCGCGACTCGCGGTAGGCAAACTGCAAGGCACTTGTGGGCACCTCGCTCTCACTTCCGTCGGCATGAAGCAGAGAGGCGAATGTGAGAACGGTAGCGATTTCAGCACCGTGCGCACCGGCATTCGCCCAGATCGCACCGCCGATATTACCTGGGATCGCAAGGGCAAACTCGAGACCGGTGAGGCCAGCCTCTGCGGCAATGGTAGCCGCCTTCGCCATCGGCACCCCAGAGTCAAACGTGAGCGTGACGCCGTCGGCCCCATGGGTCGCGGTACGACTTCGATTGAGCAGCACAATGCCGCGGAATCCGCCGTCGCCAACAATGAGGTTACTTCCGCGTCCGAGCAGTAAGAGTGGCCAGCCACGGCCTTGTGCGAGGCGAACAACGCCACGCAACGTAAAGCGATCCTTGACCTCAATCAGAAGGTCAGCAGGGCCGCCAACGCGCATCGTCGTATGGGCCGCGAGCAGCCCACCACGCTCTGGGCGGAGTCCGAGGCGTCGCTCGAGTTCGCGCGCGGCCTCTTCTACGGCGCTCCATGGCGCCTTAATCACGACGACCACCAAGGTGGATGAGCATGTGCGCGATCACATCGGCAGCATCCGGACGTGCGAGTCCTGCAGCGGCTGCACCGATACGGGCGCGCGTTGCAGCATCGGCAAGTGGTGCGAGCGCCGCCCGCAAGGTCGCCTCGTTGAACGCCTGATCATCGATGAGCGTTGCACCACCCGCCGCAGCAAGTGCCTCTGCATTTGCACGCTGGTGTCCGCCTGCGAACGGGTACGGGACGAGGATGCTCGGCAGTCCTGCGATCGACGCCTCTGCCACAGTTGAGGCGCCAGAACGGCCGAGAAGGACGTCTGCGGCAACCAGTGCGCGCTCCATTGCGCCATCAGCCAGGAACGGAACTGCGTTATAGCGACCACGCAATCCGGCAGGAAGCCCATGAGCTCGATGCTCCGCAGCCGCTACGGCATCACCTACGACATGGAGCACGTGCCAGTCTTCCAAGATGTGTTCAAGCGCGGAATCAAGAGCGAGATCGAAGCGCCGCACATACTGCGAGCCACCGAAGACAAGAAGGAGTCTGTCGCGGTCAGAGAGGCCGAGTCCCTGGCGAGCCACGGTGCGATCGACTCCAGCGAGCGATCGCACCGGTGTTCCTGTCGTTCTGGTCTGCGTACCGTTCCACGGAGCGCGTTGGCGCGTTGCGTCCCAGGCCACCGCCCGAAGCGTCGCAAGTGGCGCAACGAGTGTGTTGCTCCGCCCAGCCTGAACGTTTCCCTCCCACATGAGACTCGGCGTGCGTGTTACTGCTGCGGCGATGAGCACGGGGATTGCGATGTATCCACCTGTTGAGAAGATGACATCTGGCTTGACGCGCCGAATCATCTGAATCACCTGTGGAATAGAGCGCAGAAGGCGCAGCCCGTCTCGCAAGGCGGCAAGTGGACCAGCTCCAGCTGGGCGCAAGCTCGGCGCAGCAAGCAGCGTCAGCGAGTAGCCCTCTGCTGGGACGAGGCGCGCCTCGATGCCGCGCTG
>JBJSXZ010000031.1:0-2041 GCA_046086645.1 Candidatus Limnocylindrus sp. | reverse complement strand
TTTCTTGCACGGCCTCGATGGCGAGGCACTGGCTCGAGCGCGATTCCCCCTGGGTGAGATGACGAAGCCAGAGGTTCGCGCGGCAGCGCGCGCGCGCAATCTTCCGACGGCTGATAAGCCAGAGAGCCAAGAGATTTGCTTTGTTCCTACAGGTGACTATCGGGCACTCTTGCGCGAGCGTGGCTGGTCGCAGGTTCCTGGAGAGGTGGTCGATGTGCACGGGGAGGTGCTTGGCCAGCACCAGGGGAGCGCCGCGTACACCGTCGGGCAGCGCCGAGGAATCGGGGTTACATCTGAAAGTCCACGCTACGTGAGCGCGATCGATCCACGAACGAATCGCATCACGATTGGGCGTCGTGAGGACTTGGAGCGTCGCGAGATTCCCCTTGAAGGCGTACGGACCCCAGACGGCGAATTTCCGCGTGGCGCCACCCTGCGTGGCCAAGTGCGCATTCGGCATCGCGGTAGTCTCGCAAGCGGCACCTTGCATGGAGAGGGGGAGGGGCGCGCCCGGTTGCAACTCGACGCCCCGCACTGGGCCGCCTCGCCGGGACAGACCATCGTCCTCTACGACGCCGAGACGCTCGTGGCTGGTGGTCGCATAGCCCGAGGTCCCTCTCATTGATTGAGCCAGCCCCCCTCCTTCTTGGGTTGGCGGCACTCGCCGCCCTGATGGTCGGGCGTCTCCTTGGAAGCCGCGCCTCCTATCCCATCGCTGTTGCCGCGGCTGCCGTGGGTGCGCTGGTTGGGCAGGGGATCGGAAGCGGACTCTTTGGCGGACTCCTGCCCGTCGGAGGTGTTGCGTGGCCCGCGCCTCTGCTTGGGGCGCTCCTCTTCGAGCGATTCGCCGCTCGCGTTGCGACCGATTGGCGTCGCGGGCAAGAGTCCTAGGCCGCCAAACGCCTCTGCTACGCTCACTCCGTGGAGCGCGATTCTCGTATCCCGTTGCAGAGTGCCGCAGCGTTGCGGGCGAGTTTTGTCGCCTTCTTTGAGAAGCGTGACCACACGCCTGTCGCCAGCGCCTCACTTGTCCCAGTCGGCGATGCGACGCTCCTCTTTACCAACTCAGGCATGGTGCAGTTCAAGGGAATCTTCAGTGGAGCAGAGACCTGTACGTATGCGCGCGCGGTCGACTACCAGCGCTGTCTGCGCGTAGCAGGGAAGCACAATGACTTTGAGGAGGTTGGCCGAACTCCGCGCCACCACACCCTCTTTGAGATGCTCGGCTCGTGGTCGTTTGGTGACTACTTCAAGCGTGAGGCAATCGTGTGGGCCTGGGAGTTTCTCACTGTAGAGGTTGGCATCCCCGCCGACCGCCTTGCTGCGACGGTGTACACCGATGATGAGGAAGCGGCTCAGATCTGGCTCAACGAGGTGAAGCTGCCGCGCGAACGTCTGGCGCGCTGGGGCAACGTCGATGCAGGGAACGATGCAAACTTCTGGCGGATGGCGGAGACGGGGCCGTGCGGTCCGTGTTCTGAAATTCACTTTGATCGGGGTGCCGATCTTTCTTGTGGTACCGACTGCTTGCCAGACCATTCGGAACACTGCCCACGCTGGCTCGAGATCTGGAACCTCGTCTTCATGCAGTACGAGCAGCATCCAGATGGACGACGCACTGAGCTTCCGTTCAAGAGCGTCGACACGGGCATGGGGCTCGAGCGCCTCGCAAGTGTCAGCCAACAGGTGCTTTCCAACTACGACACCGATCTTTTTATTCCGCTCCACGAAACGCTCCGCTCGCTCACGAGACACACGACGAATGAGTTTGAGACCCACCGGTTCAGCTACCAAGTCATCGCCGATCACTCCCGCGCGGTCACCTTCCTTCTGGCTGACGGCGTGCGCCCAAGCAACGAGGGACGAGGCTACGTTGCGCGGCGGATCGTGCGTCGTGCCGTTCGCCACGGCCGCATCCTTGGCTTGCGAGAGGCCTTCCTTTCGAAGATTGTTTCGTCGGTCATCGCCACGATGAGCGATGCCTATCCGTACCTTCATCAAGCAAAGGCCGCGATCATCGACGCGGTAGAGCGCGAAGAGG
>JBJSXZ010000030.1:0-14031 GCA_046086645.1 Candidatus Limnocylindrus sp. | reverse complement strand
GAAGACCGCGTCCCGCCACACCTTCGCGGGAAGGGCACCGGTTGGGTCACCGCCGAGTACAGCATGCTTCCGCGCGCGACGAATACGAGATCGGATCGCGAAGCGGTGCGCGGAAAGCTCGGAGGGCGAACGCACGAGATTCAACGACTCATCGGCCGCGCCCTACGCCAGGCCGTTGATCTCCAGAGGCTCGGTGAGCGTTCGATCTTGATCGACTGCGACGTGCTCGTCGCCGACGGCGGAACACGCTGCGCAAGCATCACCGGCGGTTGGATTGCACTCGCCCTGGCGATGCGTGCGAAGAAGCTCGAGCAACACCTCATTCACGGCGTTGCTGCCGTCTCCGTCGGCATCATCAATGGGCGACCACTGCTCGACCTGCCGTATGAAGAGGATAGTCGTGCCGATGTCGACCTTAACGTGGTTGCGACCGATGCGGGAGGCTACGTCGAGTTGCAGGGAACGGCCGAGCAGAATCCGTTCAAGCGCGCGCAGCTCGATGAACTTCTTGCGCTTGCCGACGGTGGGATTGCAGAGCTCATCGCGTTTCAGCGCGCAACGCTCGAGCGCGCGTGACTCTGGCGCAGCGGCGCCTCCTTGTAGCAACTGGCTCGGCGAACAAGCTTGCTGAACTTCAGCGACTCTTCGGCGCGTTGCCGATCAGCCTCCTCACCTTGCGCGATGCAGGAGTGACCGGCGAGGCACCAGAAGATGGAGCGACATTCGAAGCAAACGCCGTGCAGAAGGGTCGCTGGTACAGCGCCGCAACCGGGCTCTGGACCCTCGCCGACGATTCAGGACTCGAGGTCGAGGGGCTCAACGGAGCACCGGGCGTCTACACCCGACGCTATGCAGGGCCCACAGCGACCGACCGCGAGAACTACGAGAAACTCCTTGCCGATACGGCAGACCTTGGAGAGGGTGCTCGCGGCGCCCGGTTCGTGTGCGTGATGGCGCTCATCGATCCCACATCGGGCACCGAGCGCCTCTTCCGCGGCGAGTGCCGCGGCATTCTGGCGCGTGCGCCCCGAGGCAACCAGGGCTTCGGCTATGACCCAATCTTCGAGGTGGATGGCCGGACGATGGCCGAGCGCTCATCAGAAGAGAAGGATGCTCTCAGCCATCGGGGGCATGCGGCCGCGCTCGTGGCAGCCACCCTCACGCGTGAGCTTGGACAAACTCCCTAAGCGCACGGACCGCCCGCTTCGCTTCTGGTACCGGGAGAAGCGCGTAGTCGTGGATCAACCCCTTTTCGAGGATCGCCGTGCAGGGCACCTGAGCCGCCGCAGCATCGGCAACGAGTCGCACCGCCTGTGGATAGAGCACGTCGCGCGTCCCACTGATGACGAGTAGCTCGCGAATCCCCGCGAGCGAGCCAAACTGCGGACTCACCTCTGCCCGTCGAGGATCGTCGCCACCGGCCCAGGCACGTCCAGCCGCAACCAAGAACTCCACGTTGAGGAGCGGGTCGGCACCCGCGTGAAGCGCAGTTTCAGGATGCGACATCGTTACGTCCAGCCAGGGCGAGATCAGTGCAACACGTGGTCGCGCACCCTCGCGCGCAAGATGCTGTGCGAGTCCAAGGGCGAGTCCTCCTCCAGCCGAGTCACCCATCAGCACCGCGCAATCCTCACCCGCTTTTCCGCGTGCAAGATCAGCAAGCGCCGCAAACGAGGTGGACCAGGTTGCATCTGGAGCGAGTGGGTAGAGGGGGAAGATCACGGTGCTGCCAGTCGACTCAACGATCTCAGCAGAGAGGCTCCAGTGAATCGACGACGCATCGCCAACATACGCACCCCCATGGAGAACTACGACGCGCGTTGCACTCCCTCCCTCACGCGGGGCAATCGTCCACACGGGAAACCCAGCATCAGTGCGCAAGGTCGCCGACGTATGCTTGAGGATGCGCGGGGTCGGCGATGCAGGCTGATTGCTCTGCATCTTCTTAAATAAGGTTCGCGCATGCTCGTGGTCACGTGGCGCTTTTAGCCGCAGGAGTGGCGCAAGTGTTGCAAAGAGTTGGTGCCGCCACGATGGCATAGACGTTGTCGCTCTTCTCTACGGGCCCGTATCGCATGCATCGCCGACCCCATCCATATCGGTGTCGGCCTGGTCGAGATTTGTCGTATCCGGGCAGTTGTCCTCATCGTCGGTAATCCCATCGTTGTCTGCGTCGACAATATCGGGCGTCGGCGTGTTTTTGGAATGGTCAACGCCAGCGTTGCAGCTCCCGAGTGCCGGATAGGGGCGCGGTGCGCCACTCGGCTTTGGGGTTACTGTCGGTAGAGACGAGTCGCCCGGCGAGGGACCAACGCTCGGCTTCGGCGTTGCGCCAAGGGCCGGATCCCCCTTCGCAACCGGCCAGGAGTAGGGCCGAGTGCCTGCTGGAGGGAATAGACGGGCCGCGAGTAGCTCAATCCCCTGTGGCTTGTAAAAGATCACCGACCCGTAGGTGCTCTCACCAGCACGGGCGTAGCGGAGCATGCCGTCGCCCGCTTGCATCTCGCCGCGGACAACCCGAGAGGCATCGAAGTCAGTCGCCGCCTCTGCGAAGAAGGGGATCAATGTCGGGTCAAGGTTCGTGCGCAGGCCATCGCCCAGTGCATCAATGAGTGCCAGGCCCTTTCCGAGCAGGTTTCCGCCAGCAGCGAGTTGGTCTCGGATCGCGATCAAGATCTGCTGCTGTCGCCACCCTCGGGTGAAGTCATTCGTGCCAGCTGCCTTACGGACGCGCGCATACGCAAGCGCGCACGTGCCATCAAGATGCCAGTTTCCCGCAGGGAGTCGCACCCCATCGAGGTCACGCCAAGCGTACGCTGGATCATAGATCGTTCGTTTGATGCTGACGTCAATTCCACCGATCTCGTCGACTAACTTTGCAAACGTCGGAATGATGACAAGCGCCGTTGCATCGATGCGCACCTGAAAAAGGGTGCCGAGGGCGACGCTCAGCGCGGCGGCAGGACCATCGGGAAATTGCTTGGGATGTCGCCGAGCGTATGACCAGAGGCTATTGATCTTTGGCGGGTAGATGCTGCCATCACCGAGTGGGACGTTGACGATGTCGCGAGGAATGGAGATGGTGCTCACCCATCCACCAAGGCGATCCCAACTTGCGATGATCATCGAGTCGGTATTAAACGATGCGCGTTGCCCCATCACATCCACACCGATCAGCAGCATCGTGAATCGATCGCCGATCTCTGGTGTTGGAACGGTACTCGCCGAAGGATCGCCACTCGGCGTTGGAGTCTCAAACCCAGAGAAGATGTCATCGGCCGCCCCCTGGATGCGGAACGCAAGGCCTGCACCAGCGACCTCGGGTGCAATCGCCAAGACCAGCGCCAGTGTCACAACCGCAATCGAGCGACGCGTGCGCTGGATGCTACGGGTGAGATCAAGCACGACAAGAATGCGCCATGGGATGAGGACGAGGAGGCCAATGCCCAAGAAGGCGATACGGCCCGGCGTGGCGAACTGTGCGGCAAGGCTCACCATGCCGACCTGCGTCACAAGCACGAGCAGTGTCAGGAGGATGACGGCGAGCGGTGCGGCCGCGATGAGGGCAGCCTTACGTCGGCCAACGAGGAGCTGTCCAAGCCCCGGGATGAGACTCGAGGCAAGGGTCGCCTGCCACCATCGGCTGGAGCGCGACACGCGGCGATCTGTGCTGGCTGGTGGTGTCATGAGGTGGATCATACCCACCCTTCTCTCCTGAGCGTTTAGGATGTATTTGACGGGGCGTAGCGCAGCTTGGTAGCGCGCCTGCTTTGGGAGCAGGAGGTCGTGGGTTCGAATCCCGCCGCCCCGACCATTTTGCTCCGCGAGCCTGGGAACCAACCCGTTAACCCGAGCGTTGTGGGAGTGCAGGGGTGAGCCATTCGCCCAGATTGATTGAGGTAGCCATATGGTTCGACTGGTAGTACGGGTACTCCTCCCGCTCACCCTCCTCCTCGCCTTCGCCCTCCCGGCGCAGGCGGCGGACACGACCCCACTCCCGTCTCCCGACGATGTGGCACCCGACGGAATCATGTACATGCAGGGCGGCTATACGGGGGATCTCCCTATCAGTTCAGCGGAGCAGGCCAACGAGGCCGTGCTTGCCACCGGCGCACCATTTGGCGATTTTGTCCTACTCACCCCTGACCTCGTGGGCGCCTCGGAGTATTACGAGGTGAAGGGCGAGGCTGGCTCTGACGCCATCTGGATCGTCATCTATACGTACGGCTGGGGTGACTGCCCGGCTGGCTGCATCTACAGCCACTCATTTACGTATCAGGTCGATCCAGCTACTGGCGAGGCGACATTCAACGATCACAGTGGTGATCCACTTGATGAGAACGCGCCAGAAGAGCTCCTTTGGCTCACCGGCCGTTCAGGCGGTGTCGTCCCTGAGCCAGAGTGGCGCACATTAACGGGCGAGGAGCCTTCCGCCTGCCCTGATGGAATCACCGATCCTGGCGCGTCGATTTCGAGTGATCTCGTTTTGCCGTGCATCTTGCCAGACGGTAGCCTCTATCCAAACAACGAGGCAGGCGGTTTGACAACTGATTGGGGCGTCCTCTACGAGAACTGGATGGACGAATATGTCGCGACCCTCGAGCCGTGTGCAAGCGATGTTGATGTAAATGATCCGATGGTCGCAGCATGCGTACTGCCCGACGGCACAGCTATTGGCCCGATGCCCATGTTTGCGATGTACGACACGGTCGGAGCCGATTCCTCGACGGGGTCACTCCCGCTGATCATCATCGGCGCACTCGCGGCGTGGATCGCCGCAGCATCGGTTGTCGGCTGGAGGAAGCGCCGCGCAGCCTGAGCAGTAACTGAATGGATGCGAGCGACCCCGCTCGAACTGCGACAGCAGTTAGGCCGGGGTCGTTCCCCATTCATAGTTCTGTTTAAGGATCCGGAGATAGACGAACGTTTCCGTTTCGAGCACACCCTCGATTGCGCGCAGCCGATCAGTGAGGAATGCGAGAAGCGCATCGTTGTCTTGGCAGACAACCTCAATGAGCAGATCGTACGCACCAGCAACGATGACGCAGTAACTCACCTCAGGAAGTGCTTCGAGCGCCGCTGCGGTACTCAACAGGGCAGCGGGAGTGCAGCGGACGCCGATCATCGCCATGAGGGGGTAGCCCACCTTGAGGGGGTCGGCAACGGCGATCACCTTAAGCATGCCGCGGTCAACCATCGCCTTATAGCGGGCACGGATCGTGGATTCAGGCACGCCGAAGGCGGTCGCGATCTCGGTGAAGGGGCGGCGACCATCTGCTTGGAGCACCTCCATCAGGCGGCGATCAAGGTCATCGAGCGGGACGCGCTCCGGGTTCTTCGACATGGCACCTCCTGGCAACTGGTTGGATTCGGGTGAAGGCTACCATCAGCGCGTGAGTAGAGGACCCCTGCAACCCATCTACGGGCTTCTGACCAGCGTTCGGTTCGCCATGGTGCAGATCATTGCGCTGGTGGTTGCCGCTAGCGTGGGGATCGCCCTTCGGCAGCTCCCCGACTATGCACTTCAGAACGCGACCGACTATGCGGCCGAGATGGGGCGCCTCCGCGCCGCCTACGAGCCGACACTCGGCCCACTCGTTGGCATCTTTGAGCGCCTCGGCCTCTTCCGTATCTTCACCACACCGTGGTTTGCCGGGATGCTCGTCCTCCTCGCGATCTCGATCATCGTGTGCACCTGGGATCGCCTCCCGAAGATTCGCGCCGCATCTGCGCAGAGTCGCGTGGAGCAACCGTCGGCGTTCTTCGAAGAGCAACTTCCAGGTCGCGGCCTTGTTGAGATTCAGACAGCACCATCAGCACCGACACTTGAAGCCACTGCCGCCTCAATCGCCGCCGTCGCAAAGAGCGAAGGTTGGGAGGTAGAGATCGGCAGCGACCCCGAGCGTGCCGATGGCCGCATCATTCTCGCCGACCGGTTCCGCCGCTCTGGTCGATTCACACTGATCTCCCACGCAGGGCTCGTCCTCCTCTTATTCGGCGCTGCCGTCTCCGGTGCGTTTGGCTACACGCAGGGGATCCTCCTTACGAGTGGACAGGCGCTGCCGATTGGCAAGATTGGTGCTGCTGGCGGGATCGTGATCAAGAACTATGCATTCACTGCGCCACGCGATGCGACCGGAGCGTTCAAAGACTTCGCCACCGACCTCGGGGTTTTCGTCGATGGCGTTGAGGTTGCACGGCGCATCGTGCGCGTCAATGAGCCACTCACTTACGAGGGCTGGAGCTTCCACCAGAACTTCTTCGGACCGTCTGCGGCACTCACGATCCGCGATGCTGCGGGTGCGCTGCTCTGGTCGGGCGAGGCGCCGTTTACGAGCACTGCGGAGGGGTCACCGTATGCGACCCTTCCCGTTCCAGGGAGCAGTGCAGGGCTTGAACTCGTGTTGCAACGCGACGCCGCAGGGGTGCCAGCGGTCCTCGTGATCGCAAGCGAGCCAGACCCCGGGGTCTCTCCCACCACAGACGGCGCACTTGCACTTCGCACCCTCTTCGTCTCTGTGCTTGCGCCGGGCGAGTTTGCCACGGCACCCGGTGCAGCATTCACCGTTCGATTGGAGTCACTCGGCTCGTATACAGGGATCATCGCTCGCCGCGATCCAGGGGCGCTCATGGTCTGGCTCGCCGCGCTCCTCTTGATTACAGGTTTCACCCTGACGCTCCGTCGCCCACGCGCGCGCCTCTGGCTCCGGATTCGTGCCAGCGAGCGCATGGTGTCGGCCGCGCTCTTGCTTGAGCGTGGGGCCGATGGGGCGAAGGCGGCGCGCATCTTGACGCGCATAGGAGCAATCAGCGCAGGAGAATCACGCTAATGGCATCACTGCGCGAGATCGTCAACACGCTCCTCCCTGGCGCAGAACAGCTCACGGCCGCGCCAGAAGAGGCGCTTGCTCAAACGGTTACCTGGGTGCGCGTGATGCGCGCACGGATCCCGGCGTTTGATGGGATGGACGCGGGCGACCTCGCGTTGATTCCACTCGCAACCTTGATGACGAGTGCCACCGACGCACCAGCGCGACGTGAACTGGTTGAGTACCTGGTTGACCATCGCGCAACAGGGATCATTCTCCTGACCGGACCGGGCGCGAGCTTGAGTGAGCGCACCGCAGTTGGTGAACTTGTGACCTCTGCAACAGCAATGCGCCTCCCGTGTTTTCAGTTGCCGAACACAGAGGCGGCGGTTTTGGAGCGGACGTTGATCGGCGCGGTGGTGAATCGCCGCGCAGAACTCGAGCGCCAAGCTGTTGCACTCGAGCGGCAGATTGCTGCACTCGCACTCGATGGCCAAGGACTCGACGCGCTCATTGGTGCACTTGCACGCTTTATCGGTCGTGCGGTTGCACTTGAGGCGCGCGGCGGTGCAGTGCTCGCCGTTGTCGCACCGGCAGGCCTTCCGAATAGTGCGACTGCTGCAAAGGCCGTCTCTGGATACTTGGCGAAAGGTCGCCAGCCAGGGCAACGCATCCCACTCCCCGCCGTGCCTGGTGCGCCCGAGATCGAACTCACTGGGCGTGACGGCGGGTTGGATATCGAAGAGTCACCACTCGCCGATGAGGGTGGCGATCCGCCTGGCTCGATCGTCTTGTTGGGCGATGAGCTGGTCAGCGAGCGTGAGCGGATTGCCTGCGAGCGAGTCGCGCCACTCCTTGCACTGGAGATCGTTCGCGTTGCCGCCGAACTCCCGGCAAACGCTGGTCGCGGCGAGGCGCGCACACTGCCCGCCGACGGGCCGCCGTGGGTGGCTATTGCGGCACGCCAGCCGCGTCCACACGAGACCGACGTTCCCGCACTACGCCGTGAGATTCGACTTCTCGCAGGGCCGCGACGCTTCATGCTTCGCGGGAGTAACGAGAGTCTCGAGGTGCGGATCATCGCCGTTGCCGACGCAGCAGATCCTGGTGCTGCACTGGTTGCTGCAAAAGTTGCCAAGCGACTCGATCGACCTGTGGCAATCTCACGGCCGTTCACCGAGCCGTCGGCACGCCCCGCCGCCGAGGCGGAGGCTCGCGATGCCCTAGAGTCGCTTGAGCGTCGACTTGGTGGTCGCGTGGGCAGTGGCGGTGAGCAGGTGGTACGTGCAGAACTCATTGGCGCACATCGACTTCTCGCCGCAGTGCTCTCTATTCCAGAGGCGCGCCGCCATGCGCTCACACTACTCCAGCCGATACTCATCGGCACTCCTGGCGCTCGCCGACAGCGCATTGCCACGATCCGTGCCGTTCTCGATGCGCCTGGCTCTGCCGAGGCGAGCAGCTCACTCGGCGTCCACCGTAATACCACCGCGTATCGAGTTCGACGCATTGAGGAGCTCACCGGGTGGGATCTGCGCGAGCCCGATCTGCGCCTCGCCCTCTCGATCGCGTTGCGGATCCTCGACGCTGATGGAGACCCAGCCCTTCAGGGTTAGCCTGCGGCGTGGCCGAACCTTTCAAATTTCATAGGAACTCGTGTGGCGTCGCGGGTAATATTGGTGCATGTGCAAGCATCAGTCTTTGAGGTGGCGACTCGGCAGCCTCGCCTGCGCGGCCATGATTGGCCTGGGAGGCATCGCCGCCTCGCCCTCCGCCGCACGCGCGACTCAGACTGAGAGCAGCCTGAGGCGTGAGGTGTTCGGCTACCTCCCGTATTGGGAGCTCTCCGACGACTCCACGGTCATCGATTTCCGAACCTATTCGACGATCGCCTACTTCTCTGTGGGGGTGAAAGCGACCGGCGCGCTCGACCGCACCAACAACTCATGGAGTGGCTGGCGTAGCTCCCGTCTCGATCGAATCATCGCGGAGGCGCATCGCAAGGGAGCAAAGGTTGTCTTAACCGTTACCGCCATGGCGTGGGGGAGCGGGAGCGTGCAGCAAAATCTCCTCGGCGACCCTACTGCACGGCAGCGCCTTATTGAGGAGACCATTGCCGAAGTCCAACTTAACGATGCCGACGGAATCAGCCTCGACTTCGAGCCGATCACTGACGATGCCAATTTTGTTGAACTCCTCCGCGGGTTCCGAGCGCAGATGCCGGCGGAGTGGTCACTCACCTACGCGACGATGGGCTCAGTCTCAAGTTCGCCGGTGATTGCCGCTACTGCAGATGGAGCGGCCGACGCAGTGATCATTATGGCCTACGATTATCGAGACGGTGGATCAAGTCGTGCTGGATCAATTGATCCACTCATGGGACCTTCATACGACCTAGCAAACACCGTCGCCGCGTACAAGAACAAGATTCCGGCGAGCAAAATCATTTTGACGCTGCCCTGGTACGGCGGCGCCTGGTCAACGAAAAGTGACGGATACCATGCACGCACGCAATCGGATACAGCGACATTTGGTGATTTTGCACAGCCATACTATGCAACTGCTGCTGGCCTCATGGCGGAAAACGGAAGCCGCGTGGACACCGATGAGGTTGGCGTTTGGGTAAGTTACGAAATCGGAAAATGTAAGGTTGCTGATGGTTGCTATCGCCACCTTTACATTGACGGACCTACGGGATTTGCGGCGCGACTTGCACTGGTAAACAGCGCCGGACTGCGTGGCGTTGGCATCTGGGCGATCGGTTATGACGACGCGTACTCAGATCTGCGCGACGAGATCATCAAAGCACTTGTTGAAGATCATGCGGGTCCCATCGCTTCTGTTCCGGCGATTGCTCCTGCAAGTAGCGACGGACTCGTGCGCATCGTGTGGAGCGCGGTGGATGATGCTTCAAGCATAGCTACGTATGATGTTGAGATCAGTCGTGACGGTACAACTTGGGAGCCCTGGTATACGGCGACGACAGCTACCTCTGCGCTCTTGGCATCAAGTACGGATATTGCCGTCCGTGTGCGCGCAATTGACACCGAAGGAAATGTGGGCGCATGGAGCAGTGAAACCCCGTCAAGTCCCACAACCCCAACCGACCTATCAACGGGTGGGCTGGCCACGGTCACGTGGAACTCCGTGAACATGCGGGCGGGCCCTGGAACGGGCACAGCCGTGGTCGGTGAGCTACTCGAAGAAGAGGTAGTAAAGCTCGCCGGAGCGCCGGTCATTGAGGCGGGCGACACCTGGTGGCCAATAATCGGGCCAATCTCTGCAGACCCCGAACCTGACTGGTATGTCAGAACCGCCTATGTGCGGGCAGACGCACTCAACCCACGTGCACGCTTTGACGCGGTTGCCGTGACCCAGGCTGCAGAACTTGTCGCGCCCGACGATGCGCCCGCGCTGAACCCAACACTCACGTCGCAGGTGGAAATCGTACACACGAGCGTCGGAAGCGTCAGCGACCTTGCACTTACGCTCATTGGCCCAGACGGGGCAACCGTCGACATGTTTACCCTCGATCCCAGTGAGGCGAGCGAGAACATTGATCTCACAGCACTGAGTGGAACGTTGGCAGAGGGGGACTATCGCGGCTATCTCACGGGTACCGTCAGCGGTACACCGTTTGATTCAGTTGCTGGATCAGCAAGCGCTGCAGAACGACTCACGCTGCCAGTTCTCTTCACCATTGACCGTACGCCGCCTCCGGTGCCCATGGTGGCCACATCCTCGATTGGCCGCGTACGACCTGGAGGCGCCATCATCTACAGCGCGTCCTCGTTTGGTGCCGCGAACATCTCTGCGAAGCTATGCAGTGAATCGTCTTGCGGCAGCGGCACGGTGGTAGACCTAGGGAGCCAGAGTCTCGCCACAGCATCCTTTACGGTGATTGGCAAAGATAACTCTGATGCTGCACTCGTAGACGCCGCGTACACGCTTAAGATTAGTGCATTCGATACGGCCGGCAATGAATCAGTGACAACCAGAACCGTCATAGTTGATGGTACTGCGCCGATACTGCAACTCAGGGGACCCACAGTTTTCACGCCAAACGGAAACGACGTAAATGAGACAGCAAAGTTTCGCTGGAGCACGGATGAGACTGGAACTAGTCGCATTGACATCATGAACATAACAGGTAGTGTGGTGCGGAGCTTCACTGTACGCGGCAGCTCAGGCGTGGTTATCTGGGACGGAACCACGCGTACAGGTGCAAAGGCCGCAAGCGGGCAGTATTCGGCCCGCCTTCGAGTCGACGACCGAGTGGGGAACCGCGCAGAAGAGGTTGCTCGAATCGACCTTGAGCGTCGGGTCGCAGCATTCGGCGCAGAAGGCAAGACTAGAGGCCGCGGTGAGGTCTCCATTCGCTTGAGCAGCGCGGCACGCGTCGGCATTGAGCTTCGCAGTGCCGACGGATCGATCGTGAAGCGCACCCTCCTCGCTCGCACCAATCTCGAAGCCGGACTAAAGTTGATTACCTTCCATTCAACCGTGGGAAGCCCACTCCCAGCAGGCACGTATAAGGTCTACCTCACTGTCGGACCAACCGGTAACACCACGACGCTTATCGTGAGCGTGACCCTGCGCTAGAGGCCTTGTTCTTGTGCAAAATCACAGGTTCCAAGCCCTTTTCCACCCCGCTTTTGTCAGGTTGAGCCGCTAGACTCGCCAGCGACGGCCACCTACCCACGTTTTGGGGGGTGAATTCTGTGCCGGACGCACAAGATTGGGCGAACTGCCCGTGGAGGGGATCATGCCGAAAGGGTCGGGAGCACGAACAGAGGCAGAGGTACGTGCCGCGCTTGCAACCGTGGCGAAGGCCGAGAAGTCGGGGATTCGCACCGTGCAGCTCCAGTTCGTCGATCTGCACGGGATCGTGAAGAGCGTGCAGATTCCGATCCACCAGATGCCCAACTCTATTAAGCATGGCACCTGGTTCGATGGCTCATCGGTCGAGGGTTTCACGCGCATCGCCGAGAGCGATCAACTCCTGCGACCCGACATGTCTACCTGGCGTGTGCTGCCATGGGCGCCGGCAGAGAGCGGCGCCGGTACTGCGCGCGTGATTTGCGATGTCCTCCTCCCGGATGGCTCGCCGTTTGCGGGTGATCCGCGCGGCGTCCTGCGCCGGCAGGTGGAGCGCGCCGAGAAACTTGGCTACAAAGTCAACATGGGGCCAGAGCTTGAGTTCTTCCTCTTTGAGAACGGGCCAGATGGACGACCGATTGCGAAGCCGCATGACAAGGCCGGCTACTTTGATTTCACCGGCGATCAAGGGATCTCCATTCGTCAAGACATGGTCGACGCACTCGAGATGCTAGGCATCAAGATCGAGACCGCACACCATGAGGTCGCACCGGGGCAACATGAGATTGACTTCGAGTACTCTGACTCACTTGCAACTGCAGATAACGCGACAACGTTTAAATACGCACTGAAGGAGATAGCGTCACAGCACGGCCTCTATGCGAGCTTCATGCCGAAGCCGATCTTCGGCATCAACGGCTCTGGCATGCACACGCACCAGAGCCTTGCAAGCTTGAAGACCGGGAAGAACGTCTTCTACGACGCCAAGGATAAATACGGCCTCTCGCCAATCGCAAAGTCGTATATGGCGGGCACCCTAAAGCATGCACGCGCAATGATTGCGATCCTTGCTCCAACGGTGAACTCGTATAAGCGCCTGGTCCCTGGGTACGAGGCGCCAACGTATCTGGTCTGGGGTCGCAAGAATCGCTCGGCGCTCATTCGCGTGCCGATGATCTCCGCCGGCCGGTCGGTGGAGGCGACGCGGATGGAGCTGCGCTGCCCAGATCCTTCGGCCAACCCTTACCTTGCGTTTGCTGTGATGATCGCGGCGGGGCTTGACGGGGTAGAGAAGGGACTCGCACTCCCAGATCCTGTGGAGGAGTCGCTCTACGAGATGGATGCCGTGCGTGTCGCGCAGCAGGGGATCCGCGAGTTGCCCGGCAGCCTTGCCGAAGCGATCGAAGAACTGAAGAACGACCCAGTCGTGTGCGGTGCACTCGGCGAGCATGTGCTCTCACACTTCCTCGAGGCAAAGCAGGCCGAATGGGACGCCTACCGAACGCACGTCACCGACTGGGAGGTTGAGCGTTACCTCGAGCGCTACTAGGCGCTTACGCGCGCAATCGCTGTATCGAGTCGCGTAAAGCGCACCCCGGGGAGGGTGCGTGCGGTGTTGATGATGGCGGCGAGCACCGCGAAGCGGCTACCTCTCCCGATGCACTCGGGGTGAAACGTATACGTAAGGACACCAGTGCGCAGGCTCACGTCATTCAGTGCGCGCTCATGCGCGAGGACGAGCTCGGCTTGGACTACCTCGATGAAGGCGCTCGGCGTTGCAGGTGGTCCGCCACCGCGCCCAGGTTCAAACCAGGCCCAATCGTCGAGCCAGCGACTGATCGGCACCTCGAGGAGTTTTCCAATGCGGCCCAGTTGCGAAACCTCAAGTGCATGTGCATCGCGATGGCGAACTGGCGTAATGCGGGTCTCCTCCCAGCCGAGCGACGAGTCGTAGGAGAATCCCGCCGCCTCGGCAAAAGCAAGGGTCGATGGAGAGAGCGACCAGTACGGTGCGCGAAAGCCACGCACTGCTGCGGCGCCTGGATCGAGTGCGCGCACGGCCTCGGTCAGCGCAGAGCGCTGGCGCTCAATAAGGTTCTTCTCGACTGCCGGTGCAAGCGCCGCGTGATCTTCATGTGCCCAGCCGTGGCATGCAACCTCATGTCCACCGGCAACTATTGCGGCGAGGTCGCCCGGCCAGGTTCGTGCGGTATGCACGGGAATAAAAAACGTTGCCGGAATTGTTTCCTGCGCGAGCAGCGCAAGGATGCGCGGGAGACCAACGCGCGGACCGAACTCGCCAATCGATCGCTCAAACACGCGGCTCCCTTCGCCAACATCGGCGCTGATAGCGTCGTGGTCGAAGGTCAGCGCAACCTGAAGGATGACGTCGCCCGTTTCTCCCGCGTTTTTTCTCATGGGCGCAGGGTACCCCCATCCGCTATCATTCGACCCTCGCAGGAGCGGGATCGGTCGGGGCGTAGCGCAGCTTGGTAGCGCGCGTCGTTCGGGACGACGAGGTCGGAGGTTCAAATCCTCTCGCCCCGACCAGCACTCCTCGTGATATGCGCCCGTAGCTCAGCGGATGAGAGCATCTGGCTTCGGACCAGAGGGTCGGGGGTTC
>JBJSXZ010000029.1:0-2050 GCA_046086645.1 Candidatus Limnocylindrus sp. | reverse complement strand
GCCGCGGGCCTGGATCCCGTTGACCGCTGCGCGATCGAGTGGGCGGCTCGCTGGCGCATCGGGCGTCGCGAGCCCCTTCCAGCCATCGAGTATGCCGACCACTTCGTGTCCAGCGGCGCTTGCGCGTACGACGACAGCACGAATCGCAGGATTCAGCCCTGGGCAGTCGCCACCACCAGTGAGTACGCCAATTCGCATCGTTAGCGGGTCGGTCGCGTCATCGCCGCAGGCACGACGAGCGCGTCGTAGTCGTCTGCAGTGACGTAGCCAGAGGCGAGTGCCGCGGCGCGGAGGGTTATTCCCTCCAAATGTGCACGCTTTGCAATCTCTGCCGCCTTGTCGTAGCCAATCTTCGGCGTCAGTGCCGTCACCAACATGAGCGAGGCATTGAGTAGCTCGCTGATCCGGTCGCGGTTCGGCTCGGTGCCTTCAAGGCAGTGCTCGGCAAAGGAGCGGGCCCCATCGCCGAGTAGGCGCACCTGCTGCAAGAGGTTGTGCGCAATCAGTGGCTTGAAGACATTCAACTGAAAGTTCCCCTGGCTTGCTGCGAAGGCGATCGCCGCGTCGAGCCCGTAGACCTGCACGCACACCATGGTGAGCGCCTCCGCCTGGGTCGGGTTCACCTTCCCCGGCATGATCGACGAGCCCGGCTCGTTCTCGGGGATGTTCAACTCACCAAGGCCAGCGCGTGGCCCCGAAGCGAGCCAGCGCACATCATTCGCCACCTTCATCAGGGTCGCGGCGCTCGTGCGCAGTGATGCCGAGAGGGCGAGCATCGGCTCGTGTCCTGCGAGCGCGGCAAAGAGGTTCGGCGCGGGGACAAATGGAACCTTCGCCTGCCTAGCGATGTTGGCAATCGTGCGCGCACTAAATTCTGGATGGCTGTTGATGCTGGTGCCGACTGCGGTGCCGCCGAGCGCAAGCTCATAGAGGCCGGCAGTTGCAGTTTCAATGCGCGCGATGTCGGCATGTAGCGCAGCAGCGTGCGCGCCGAACTCTTGCCCAAGTGTCATCGGCACCGCATCTTGCAGATGTGTGCGGCCAATCTTGACGATATCGCTCCAGTCGGCCGACTTCGCGTCGAGTATTGCAGCCAGATGGCGCAAGCTCGGTAGAAGGCTCGATTCTACGGCGAGCACGCCGGCGATATGCATCGCGGTTGGGAAAGCGTCATTCGACGACTGTGAGAGATTCACGTGATCGTTTGGATGCACGGGCGACTTCCCGCCGCGCTTCCCGGTGGCAATCTCATTGGCACGGGCGGCGATCACCTCATTGACGTTCATGTTGCTCTGCGTGCCGGAGCCGGTCTGCCAGACCGAAAGCGGAAACTCGCCAACGTGATCTCCGTGCATAACCTCGTCGGCGGCACGGACGATCAGGTCTGCTGTCTCTGGCGCGAGGAGGCCGAGTGCGGCGTTGCTCTCTGCGGCCGCTCGCTTGATAAGTGCAAGGGCATGGATGACGCCGAGTGGCATCTGTTCGCTGCCGATGGCGAAGTGGTGGAGTGAGCGGGCGGTCTGCGCCCCCCAGAGGTGATCGGCTGGAACGGCGATCTCGCCGAACGAGTCGCGCTCGATACGCTCCCCCCCGGCCTTATCAGTGCTCACAACATCCTCCGAGTCTGGGTGCGACGCACCCGATACCCAGAGTGTAGGATCCCTGCGATGGAAGCGGAGCGACCCCTCCTGGACCCCTTTGCGGCGAGCGATGGTGTCGTGCTCTACCGACGGGTGTTTGAGCCTGCGGGCGAGCCCTTTGGTGACCTCCTGCTCGGCCACGGGATCGGCGAGAACTCCGGTCGCTACGTGCAGGCTGCACGCGCCTTTGCGGCGGCGGGGTGGCGTACGGTGGCTTGGGATCTGCGCGGGCATGGTCGCTCTGGCGGCCCTCCGATGTATGTGCGCACCTGGTCGCGCTATCACCAAGACCTCGCAGAGCAGGCGACCGCTCTTCGACATCAAGGGCGCCCGCTCGTGATCGTCTCCCACAGCATGGGCGGGCTCATCGCGTTCGGTGCCGCTGCGCATGGGATGATCGCGCCAGACCG
>JBJSXZ010000028.1:0-5689 GCA_046086645.1 Candidatus Limnocylindrus sp. | reverse complement strand
GTTCGCACAGAACCGCGCCAGTGGCCAACCAGCGCCATCCTGTGCGGGAATCAAAGGTGGGCCCGCCTGGATTCGAACCAGGGACCAAGGGATTATGAGTCCCCGCGCCATGTCGCTGCGAAGGCCAGAAATGGCCCTCAGCGGGCGGGCCGGCCGCCCACTTTGGCTAGTACTTTGCAAAGTGCCAAGGACGCGCAGCTACGTGGGTGTGGGGCGCGTTCCAGCTTTGGGGGCCGCTACGAGCCACGGGTTGGCCCACGGGCGCGACGGGCGGGGGGTTGGGAGCGGCAGGGGCGCGGCGCCCAGGGGCCACACCCCCGCCACGGGTGCGCCGGTGGCCCAGCCGTCCCGGAGTGTCGAGTTCTCGTAAGTTTCCTCCAGGAGCGTCTGGCAAACAGCACGGCCACATCCCCGCGCCGCGCGCTCCCGGGCTCCCAGGCATCCCGGAGTGTCGAGTTCTCGTACATTTACTCCAGAAGCGTCTGGCAAACAGCACTGCGGAGCGCCAAGCCTCACTTGACGACGATCTACTACGAACCCTCGAGAACACCTCGCAGCAGTGCCCTAGGGTCCGTGGGCCGCTACATGCCATAGCGACTGAGAATCATCTCCGCTAGGAAGGCGGCTGACGGACGAAGATCAGGCCGAACTGACTGCCACGCGCAGCGATGCCGCGCAACTCAAGGCGATGGTCGTGTAGGAGGAGTGTGCACGGCCCCTCCCCCTCCCTTACGGGCTGCCAGGTCACTGTCCAGCCCTCACCCGTCTGCGCCAAGACTCCTGATGCCACTAAGCTCTCGCCCGGCCCACCCGCCGAACCCCCGCCGCGACCGAGTTTCACGCTCCCATCGCCCGCGATCGTGAGGCGAACCGAACCACCCTCATTCGTCTTCAGAATGTTGAGCAACGCGCCGAGCTCCTCGTCCAGGGAGAGGTTGCAACTGCAGCGGTAGTTAGGATCGGCCTGAGCCCTCCTATACCGCTCGTGAGCAACCGCCTGCGTCTGAGTGAGGTCGAGGCTCCAGGATCCAAGGAACTGCTCCCGACCAGCGGGCTGCTTGCCACATCCGCTCGCGATTAGCAAAACCGCAAGGGCGAGCAGCCTGCTGGGGAGCGCGATCGTCTGCAACCACGACGGGCTCACTTCGAGCCAGCCTTCTCTTCGGGGTCCGGGAGCGTGATGTCATCGATAGGCTTGCACGTCGAGGCGGTCGTGTGCTCGGTGTTCTGCCAAGTGACTGGCGGAGTGAGTGAAGGCGTGAACGCATCTCCGAGCGTCACAACCTCAAAGAATGTCTTCCTGTTGTTCCCAGAGGAGGCCATTACGCGTTGGGTGGCAGACACCGCGGTCTTGAACAGCGCTGCGTACGGACTCTTGCCGCCTGGGATGTTCTTGAGGCCGTCGAGGAGGAACTGGAAGAACAGACCTGTGCCGCTAGAGGAGGTGCCTTCGGTGTGGATGTACAGGGTCTTGTAATCCACGCCGCCGCTCAGACCTGTTCCTGTACAGGAGGGCACGTCCGTGATTCCGGTTACGGCCTTCCACGTGATGTCAGGCTTGTCCTTCGAGGAGGGCAAGATGGGGATCGAGCCTTCGTTACAGACCTTCAGCACAAGGAACTTGGTGCAGCACTGGTCACCCTGTGCTGCATAGCCCATGTTCTCGGCGATCTTCACATCGTTAGGATTCTGCCCGTTCGCCCCGTTCTGGTGCGCGTGTGCCTTCGCAGCACCACTGCCCGGGGCCGAGTCGCCCTGTGCCACCTTCGACAGTGCCCCAGCGAGGGCGTTCTTCGCCTTCTCCGTGTCCGACGCGCCATCAGAGGAGCACATCTCCGGGGGAGGTCCGGCAAGCCAGCTCAGGCACACGTCTGCGTTAGGGGTAGTCTGCTTCAACCCCGCAACGGTAATCACGAAGTCGGGGTCGGCAGGCTCGTACTGGCTCTTCGGCTGCGAAAGGCCATTGCCAGCAGCATTCAGGGCCGGGTTCCAGGGGGGGAGGAACGTCTCCCACTGTTGAGCAAAGAAGGCGGTCACGCCGAACTTGAAGCTGCCGTTTGCGTTAACGTACGCCGAGTCAGTCACCTGATCCAGGAAGACTGGATTCCCAAGAGTCTGCCACTTCCCACCCGTGGCGATCGGTCCCTTAGCGACCCGGCGCTTGATGCGGACCTCGAAGGTGCTGCTGATTCGGTACGCAAGCACAAGCTTATCATTCGGCAGGCAGTGCGTCGGCCCCCCGGGAAATGGGGGGATAGTGCAGTGCTGGGGGTCACCGCCGTAGGCCACGATGTCCTGTGGCCGCTTCGTCTCGTTCGCCTGGGAGATCTTGATGAATCGCCCCTCCGAAGATGTGGGGCCAGCAGTCATCACCGGGTTGGCGTGTGCCCGGTCTTCGGGCAGCAGAGCCAGCACTGCGAAGAGTGCGAAGAGGCATACCGTGAGCGAGCGCATGGGGTTCCCTCCGACGGCGCCGCGACTAGCGGCGCGCGTCCCTACTGCCAAAGAGCGTTCGTACTTCAGAGTGCACATGGGTATCAGCGCTACGGCAGAGCGACGGCGAGGAGCTTGAGCTCACCTGACACGATTGTGACGCTCTGCGTGTAGTCGGACTCGCCGGTTCGCTGGACGCGAATGGTCCATGAGCCCGGGGCTACCGGACCAGGAGCGAGGTACAAGTTCTTGTCGTCATTCGGGTCTCCCTCCATCAACTGCCACAGAGCGGCGGAGACGAAGCCAGTGCGCTCAAGGCTCACGGTCGCGTTCCCCACCGGCGCACTCGACCCGTCCACGAGCGTAATGCGCAAACCACCGGACCACTCGAGCGACTTGTCGTGTGTGACGGTGGTGCTCGCGACAGTGATCCCCTCGTCGGCGAACCCTTGGATCACGAGCTCTTGGTGCGCCGGGAGCTCTCCCTCGGCGGTAGGCCACTCCCAATTGTAGTACCCGCGATTCGTGCTGCGCACTTGGTACGTCCCAGGTCGGAGGTTGGGAATGCGGTAGAAGCCATTACTCGCGGTCACCCCGCGGCCGAACAGAAGGTAAACGCCGTTGATGACCCGGAAGGCCTCGATCTCCATCCCCTCGGCCGGTTCGTCCGGCGTGGAGCCCTGCGGAAAGTCGACAACGCCTTCGATCGCGCCTGCGACCGTTGAGAGCGTCCATGTGCCGAGCCCAATGTCCCCCGAAGTGGATGAGATCGCATAGACGCTATTCGCATACTGCTCTTCATGCGCGATGGCGACCAAGGAACAGGCGGCGAAGGGCAACTCGATCGTGAATGCGCCAGAGGAGTTCGTCGTCGTAGCGGACACGATCGACCCCGCCGCGCAGCAGACGACGGGCAGATCCTCGACTGCCGGCGAGACGGTGCCGGTGGCCACGCGAAGACCGACAGTCACATTGGCCACGGTCGTCTGCGAGTCGGTCACCACCACGAACGTCACGACGTGTCGGGCGAAGGACGGCACTTGTCGAATCGCGACCACATCCCAAGTCCCGGCCGGCACGTTCGGCAGCGTGTAGACGCCCTGGGCGTTCGTGTACCCAGCTGCGGGAACGTTGGGTTGGGTACCCTGGTCACTCGACGCGTACACCATCCAACCCGCAGCTGCAACGCCGCCTGCGGTCACGGTACCGGTGACTGTACCGAACCCCGTAGAGTGGGCGTCCCGAGGCTGTCCGAGGAACAGCGCCGCCGTTGCGACGAACAAGAGGACGGCAGAGAACTTCGTCAACCCGCGCCGCATCTGCGACCTAGACTTCATCTCGGCCATAGGGCCCTCCTTGGCTGTGCCTCTCAACGTCTCGACCAGTAGCCTGTCGCGCTGCGGAGGTCAACGGGAAAATCCTCCGGCCGAGTCACCCCCGACCGCGGCGCCCAGTTAGCGCGTGCAACCGGGCGGCAGTAACGCAGGCCGAAGCACGCTAGCACGCGACTAACGGACGGTGCGCCCGGGGAAGCGCCACTGAGGGGGCGCCCCACGTGCACACCTGCGAGCGCAGCTGCCGGCGGTAGGGAGTCGCCCGCGCGCTGCTGCCGCCACTCTCCCGCCCCGCCCGCATCTTGGCGATCCGCTCCGCGCGCTACTCGGGCGACATCGAGGCCCAGGCGCTCTTGCGGGCGGCGGGCTTGGGCGCGGCAGGCCCCTTCACGACCTTGCGCCCGACGGGGCCGGGCTTCGCAGCGACCTTCCCCGCCGACTTCGCCGCCCCCTTCTGCGCCAACGCTCGCTTTCGCCTCGCATGCCCCGCCTTCATCGCCGCGATCCGTGCCGCGCGCTGGGCCGGGGTGTACTTCGCCCGCGACGACTTGACCGCCGACGCCAGCTTGCCCGGCTTCCTCGGCGCCGCCGCGCGCTGCGGCTCGCGCTCCATCGCAGCCGCAAGGCTCTCGACGGCGCTGACCAGGCCGTTCACGACGGCGTGGAGGTGCTTGGCGTTGTTGCGGGGGCGGCCTGCGGGCATGGGGGACTCCTCGGGGACGCGCACTCTACCGCGCCAGATCCGCTCGCGCTCCCTTGACGCTCCCCCACCCGCCCGCTATCACCGCACGCGCGCCCCCGGTTGCTCCAAAGCGTAGAACCCTCCTTCTCATTCCACACATTTCCCCTTTTCTCCAGAGGGTTGACGGGGGCTCGCTTCCTCTGCGGCTGTCGCGGCTCCGGGTTCACGCACGCGGGCGGCGAACTCCGCGTCGCAAGGAGCTCGTCGCCCGTGCCGCGCAACGCGACCTCGGCCTGGCCTAGTCGTTCGGATTCTCCCTCGCCCGACGCTTGCGTTCATCTGCAGCCTTGATCTTCATCGTGAGCGTGGGCTTCGCGGCGTGCCTCTGGCAGGCTGCCTCGTCGTTCTCGCGCTGCTTCGGACTCAGCTTGGCATCCATCTCCCGGTTCACCTTAATCGTGTCGCAGAGGACATCCAGCAGGGCGTCCTCTGGATCGATCGCGTTCATGACGGCGCGGTCTCTTGCGTGAACTCCAACGAAGCAGAAGCCGTACGCCTTCACGACTCCCAGGAGGAACCCACGATCGACTTTAGGCACCCCGATGCCATAGGCAGTCGCTTGCGGGAACCTGATCCTCCTTCCTGGCATGCTGATCGTACGCTCGATGACGAGCATCGGGCGCACGCCCATGGTCGTCACGGAGCTGCCCATGAAGGTCTTGAGCAAGATGAAGACGCCGTTGTCCTTGTGTCCACGCCGTTGAAGTAGCCGATCCATCGCCTGGGATTGCATCACCCAGAAGCGGGAGCTCGGGGGATGCCGCCCGTCGAGTAGAGCGGGACGCCAGTCCTCGTTCGCTTCCTGGGCCACACGAGTCCAATCGCTTCGCCGCCGGTTAGAGTCGTTGGAGACGTGTAGCGCCCGCCACACCATCGAGAGAGTGTGCAGTTCCATCCATGGTTCACCCGAGAGCGGCACATCCTCGGGCAGTTCGCCTTCTGCAGCCTCGACCTTGGCGCACCAGGGGTTCCACACCGCAGCCTTGAACCTGTCCTCATGAACCCGCACCCTCTGCTCGCAGTCCTCGCACAGCAACGGGTGACCTGCCCCCTTCCGCCCGCGCCACATGGTCGAGGTAGAAACAAGACCCTGACCAGGAGGCGCAGATGGCAAGGAAGAAGTACACGCCGGAGGACATCATCCGGATGCTGCGGGAGGCCGAGGTCGAGCTGGCCAACG
>JBJSXZ010000027.1:0-2821 GCA_046086645.1 Candidatus Limnocylindrus sp. | reverse complement strand
GGATCGCCAGGGGGGGCGCGGCGGCCTCCATCAGGCCCCCTCCCGGGCGGGCTGTGTACGCGCCCAAGGGCCAGAATCAGGCCTCCGGGGGCCGTTTCGAGCGTTCCCCGAATCCCGTGAGAAAAGCGACACGCCCCGCGCCCCGCTCGGGGGCCGAGAGGCACTAGAGCCCGAGGCCCCCCCCTCCCCCTGGCGCTCGGCCGTGCACTTCTCGCCGTGGCAGGCCGAGCACAGCGGCTGGAGGTTCGTGGGGTCGTACGCCCGCTCTAGGTCCACGTCCAGCGGGACGACGTGGTCCACCTGAGTGGCGAGCTCGGTACGCCCGGCACGTGCGCACGCCCGGCAGAGCGGCTCGGCCCGCAGCACCTGGGCGCGCACCGCCTGCCAGCGCGCGGACCCGTGAACCCGAGCTACGGCGGGGTCGCGCTGGTCGCGGTTGTACGCCCGGTCGGCATGGCAACGGGGGCGGAGGATCCCAGCGAGAGTGCGCGGCTTCGAAGGCATGCTGCCTCGGCTCGCGCCCGCTGGGATGAGCGCCACGTGAGGATAGCGCGTCTGGCCTGTATCCAGCGTATGAATCGCCAGCCCCCCTTGCGAACTTGCCCGCACTCCGGTAGCGTGGACCATCTATAGGTCGGGCCACGCCCATCCCAGGGAGTCGAACGCCATGAAGAAGATGCTCCGTTCACGAGTCAGCCAAGTTGCCCTCCTGGCCGTAGTGGTGGGCGGACTTTTCGGGCTCACACGTCACCTGCTGGCAGACGAGGAGTACCCGTGCGCGGAGATCCTCACCATCGAGGGCGTGGGCGCCCAGGACACCAACGGAGATGGGAACGCCACCCTGACAGAAGGCGCGCTCGATCTGAACGGCGACGGCAAGTTCGGCGACTACGAGGCACTGCAACTTGGAATGAACTGCTACATCTGCTGGTGCTCCACGCAGAACTGCGGAGCCGCCCCGGTTGGCGCGGCACAGAACAACAGGATCTGCCTCAAGAACGCGCGCACGGGCGTCTGGCGCTGCAGCCAGCCCATCTACTCCGGCTACTACTGCAAACTGGACACCTCGACCAACAAGTGCTGTGGGGGTTTGGGGACTCCTCCGTAGGCAGCGCGCCTGAACAGCCATGTGCGGCAACGCCGAGTTCGCGCCGATGCGGTGCGCCAGTCTGTCGGTTGTTCTGCTCAGCGCAGGCGTGGTCGTCCTGCTGACAGCCTGCACCCAAGGTGGGGCAGTGCAGCGCCGTCCAGCACGTCTAGGTGATGAGCCCTCCGGGACAAGTTGCGCCAAGGCCATCTCCACGAGCGACGCCAAGCCAGCCCCCCCCCCTCCCCGACCGCTTGCTGATGGCGCCAGCTCGATAGATGAGCGCGTGAGAGCGCAGCCGGCGCCTTCCGGCTCTAGCAGCCTACGTGACCAGGCCGCACAGCGCAGCGCTCAGACCGTAGGACTTCGGGAGATGCTCGGACGCGCGATCGAGCGGGGAGACTGGCAGGGCTACTGGCAAGCGTTCATCCGCCTCGCCTACGCGGCCCCCGAAGCGGGTGATGTCCGGTTGGATGCCTTGCTCCCGCTGATCAACAGCGCATCGGACTGGGCCAATCCTGCAGAATCGTCCTACCTGAAACCTGAGACGCGACTGCACGCAACACTCGCCGCGCTTGAGTATCTCTCAACGAATGGACCCGCTGACCAGAGATCTGAGGCCCTCCTCGCAGCAGCCTGGCTTGTAGAAGGCCTTGAGGGCGAACCAGAGGCCCTGCCGCTCTGGCGCAGGCTTGCGGCGTCCTACCCTGGGAGCGCTGCGGCGGGAACAGCTCGCAGCCGTGTGTGGCAGGCGGAAAACCTTCAAGAAGGCCAGCTTCTCCCAGACGTGGCCTGGACCGATGCTAGTGGCGAGACGTTCAGGCTGCGAATGCTGCGTGGCGTCACCGTGTTCTACTTCTGGGGATCAGAATGTACCCCGTGCGAGGCGGAGATTGGCCATCTGAAGGCGCTCTCGGAATCGTGGGCCGGTGCCGTTTCGCTTATTGGCGTCAACTGTGATGATGATGCCATGAAGTTCGACACAGCGGTGGCGCGCCTGACTCCGCCCGGCCGACTGGTTCGCATGGCGGGTCTGCCAGAATCCGCCAAGTTTCAGATCGCCGCCGTGCCTTTCCTAATAGTGGCCGCGAACGAGACGGTCGTGGCCTTGGCGCCGGAGTCTCTGGAAGCTGCAGTAGAGGGTGCTCGTGCCGTTACCGCTGAATCGCACAACAAGTAGTCTGCTGCATCTGACTCGTGCGATGTGCCGCCTCGCATTGGGCGCGGTGTTCTGCTTCGCTGCCGCTTACAAGGTGGTTGAATTCTCTGCGTTCGAAACCGTGCTCCGTCGAACGAACCTGGTGCGAGAACTGCCTGAGGTACTGCAGGCCACCGTAGGCGGGGCGCTCCTTGGACTTGAGGCGCTGCTGGGGATTGCCCTGCTGCTGGGAGTTCGGAGGCGACTCGTTGGGTGGAGCACGTTCGCACTCCTAGTCCTTCTCACTGGCATCTTTGCTGTGTCCCAGAGGTCGATACAGGACACTTGCGGCTGCATGTGGCGGCTAGGCGGGATCATTCCGGACTCCGGGGGTGGTTGATCGCTCGGAATGCTGCGCTCGCGCTGCTTGCGGCGGTCTCAGCGACTGGAGAACAGTGACCTGCCCCCTTCCGCCCGCGCCACATGGTCGAGGTAGAAACAAGACCCTGACCAGGAGGCGCAGATGGCAAGGAAGAAGTACACGCCGGAGGACATCATCCGGATGCTGCGGGAGGCCGAGGTCGAGCTGGCCAACG